>JAKAJX010000188.1 GCA_021824855.1 Bacteroidota bacterium
TTTTAGAATAATTTGTTTTGTGATTTCTATATTTTTTTCGAAGTACACATTTTTCTCAACAAGAATAGTATCTCTATCCGAAGCGGCTAAAAGTGCCGAATTAATGGTATGAAATGATTGATGATTACCAACGCGAATTGTTGTAGCATTGGCAGAAAAAAATAAGAAAATTAATATAATAACATGTACTACTGATTTCATTTTACTAATTGATTCCAACTAACAGCATTGGCCCGATAAGTTGATTTAATTTTATTCATACTATCTGCATTTCCAAATGCAGCAATATTTCCATTCATAGGACTTTTAAACAAATCGCTTTGCAGTAATAATGCGTCTGTAGCTTTTATTAAAGGATGATTTAATGCTGAAAAATCTGTTAAATACACTTCTTTTATTTCTGTTGGCTGTATCATTTTTGTATTAATGAAAGCCAATACACAATGTGCATCATCAAATTTTATTTTTTTACCTTTTACTGTAATTATTTCTGCTCCAAACTTTGCATCCGAAACCATCATTTTACAATAAAAACATTGATCAACACCCACCATAATTGGATCCGGCTCGGTATTACAACTACTTATAAAAAATGTACTTATTATAAGTATTGCAGTACGCATTAAAAAATTATTTTTTGGCATATTTCATTTCACTAAAAACTAAAGCTAATAATACTATTCCAATTGCAATAAAAATCCATCCACCTATATCGGGTATAGAGTAGGCACCAAAATTTAATAATTGCTTAAATCCTATTAATGGCGGTTGATAAGCCATTCCCGGAACTTTAATAGCAGCATCGGGGTTTAAGTTATGCCCGTAATCGTATTCCCATCTCCAAAAATCTATCATAGCAACAACACCAAATACAACAAACAAAACGAAAGCAATGTATAAGAAAATTCTTTTTCGCAATAGGGCAACCACTATAAATAATACAGCAAAAAATGAGATAATGTAAGGCAAAACAGTAAATTCAAAAAAATCGGAATTGTGCAGGGTTTTCATTCCAATATAATGGTTTAAGCCATTGATAATCTCTACATTTCCTGCTAATCCTTTTGCATAAATACTTAAGCTTAATCCTTCGGGATATTGTGGTGCATCTAAATCAATTCTCCAAATTGGTGTAACTAAAACCAATAATAATGATAAACCACAAACTAAAACCAATATTCTAGTTAGCTTTTGCAACTTAGCTGTTTTCATAAAAAAGATTGAGAAAAACGTGAGAAACAATATTGTCTCTCACGTTTGTTTATATAAAAAGCTATTTTTTAGTGCTATCGGATTTGGGTAAATTTTTACCGGTGCTAAATAATAAAGGAACATTACTTCCTTGTGGAGAAACTCTAATATATCCTTGCATTTCTTGATGTAATGCACTACAAAAATCTGTACAATAGAATGGGAATATACCCACTTTTTCTGCAACCCATCTTAATGTTTGTGTTTCGCCGGGCATTATTAACAGCTCACCATTAGGAGCACCTTTAACAGCAAAGCCATGCGGAATATCCCAATCTTGTTCCAAATTGGTTACATGAAAAAATACTTCATCGCCAACTTTTATACCTTCAATATTATCGGGTACAAAATGAGAACGAATGGAGGTCATGTAGATATCTACTTTATTTCCTGTTCTAACCACCTTAGCATCAGCTTCGCCTTTAGTTACAAAAGCATTTTTATTTTCTTCAATCTTATAAAATTTAAGTGAATTGTTTTTTATAACATCGGCAGCAACAGCCTGAGCATAATGTGGCTCGCCAATGGTTGGAAAATCTAATATCAATTGCATTTTATCTCCACTAATATCGTATAGCTGTGCACTTTGAGCCAATTCCGGACCGGTAGGTAAATACCTATCTTTTGTTATTTTATTATAGGCAATTACATATTTAGCATTGGGTTTTTTAGTATCGCCACCCGGTATGCATAAATGTCCAACAGAATAAAATGTAGGCTGACGGTCAATTACTTTTAAATCTTTAATATTCCATTTTACAATTTCGGAAGAAACAAAGAAAGAAGTAATGGCATTGCCTTTTCCATCAAACTCTGTATGCAATGGGCCTAAGCCTGGTTTTTGCACTTCGCCATATAAAGCCGATTCGTATTTAATAACCGGTATTCCTTCATAATCGCCAACAAAATCTTTTTTGGCAATTGCAGCCTGAATTTTATCGAAACTAAATACAGGAATAAGAGCAGCTAATTTTCCGCTACCTACAATGTATTCACCTGTTGGGTCAACATCGCAACCATGTGGAGATTTAGGACAAGGAATAAAATAGCAAATATCTTTTAGCTCTTTTGTATCTAATACCAATACTTCATTTTTTATTTCGGAGGTTGCAGTATGTGTACTTTCGTTATATACATTGTGCGCATATTTTACAGGTACTTTTTTTCCTTTACCTGCTTTTATATATTCTTCGGCTTTTTTCCAATTAACCGCCATAATAAAATCTTTATCGCGTTGAGAAGCATTTACTTCTAATAAAGTATTGGCTTGCTCGGTATTATAACATGAGAAGAAAAACCATCCATGAGATTTTCCTTTACCGGCATGACTTAAATCAAAATCTACCGGAGGGCATTGCAATTGAAAAGCAATATCCATTTTACCATCTTCTTTTGCTACACGTATAAAACTGATAGTACCTTTAAAATTTTGTTTATAGGTATTAATAGGTACATCGCCATTTACATTATCGGGCGGAACACTAAAACGTGTGCCGGCAACTACATATTCGGTATTTTCTGTAATGAAAGGAGAGCTATGGTTGCCTGAACTGTTGGGTAGTTCAATAATTTCGGCAGTATGAAAAGTTCTTAAATCAACCCTTGCAACACGAGGTGTGTTATTGGCATTGGCAAAAACCCATCGTCCATCAATTTCACCATTAGTTTGTGAAAGGTCTAAATGGTGTTCATCATCCCAAGGAATAAAGCCATGTGAAGTGTTTAACATAGGTTTTGTTTCTTCACTATAACCATATCCGCTTTCGGGGTCATTAGAAAAAATAGGTACAACTCTTAATAATCTTCCACTGGGCAAACCATACACACTCATTTGTCCGCTAAACCCGCCCGAAACAAAGTTGTAAAATTCATCGTAATGGCCTGGTGCAACATAGGCTTTTTCTGCGGCATCAGCACTTACGGCATTGCCTGCATTTTTTGGTTTACAAGCAATCATACCAAGTATTACTATCAT
>JAKAJX010000150.1 GCA_021824855.1 Bacteroidota bacterium
TCCAATCCAAAAGGGTTTTTCAATTCCATTTGCGTCCAATGAAATAAAGGATTTCGAATAGTTTGCGGAACACAAGTAGCCCATGCTTTAAATTTATCTTCATCGCTTGCATTACCCGTTATTAAATTTTCACTTATACCAAGTGTACGCATAGCCCTCCATTTATAATGATCTTCTTTCAGCCATATTTCGGTTAAGTTGGCAAATTTTTTATTTGATGCAATTGAATGAGGTGATAAATGATTGTGATAATCGATTATTGGCAAATGAGCGGCATATACATGGTATAATTTTTCTGCTGTTGTATTATGCAATAAAAAATTGCTCGATAAAAATGTAGACTGATTTGTATTTAAGCGTTTTCTCATTTCATAAAAGTTATGGTTTTTTCATACTTCGTACAATGCCCAGTTCAACACCACGTATTTCTGCAAGCCCTTTTAATCGGCCTATAGCAGAATAACCCGGATTGGTTTTTTTATGCAAATCATCGAGCATTTGATGGCCGTGATCGGGACGAACAGGAATTGAAATATTTCTTTTCCGCATTATCCTTATTAATTCTTTAATTACTGCATACATATCTACATCTCCTTCCAAATGATTATCCTCATAAAAATCACCTGCTTCATTTTTTGTAATATTTCGCAAATGAATAAAATGAATTCTGTTGGCAAATTGCTTTATCATTTTTGGCAAATCATTCTCTTTTCTTACGGCAAAAGAACCGGTACAAAAACATAATCCATTATTTAAAGAAGGAACTGCATTGATTAAATCTTGTATATCGGAAGCGGTACTTACTACTCTGGGCAAGCCCACTATATGGTATGGCGGATCATCGGGATGAATAGCCATTTTTATTTCACATTCGTTTGCTACCGGAATGATTTGTTTTAAAAAGTAAATTAAATTTTCTTTCAATTTTGCAGCATCAATATTTGCATAATTATTTAATGCTTGCTGAAATTGTTGTAGCGTAAAACTTTCTTCACTTCCCGGTAATCCTGCAATAATATTTTGCTGTAACACATTTTTTTCTTCTTCATTCATTAACATAAACTTTTCGGAAGCTCTTTTTAATTCGCTCTCGGAATAATCAAACATTGCATTTTTTCTTTTTAGTATAAACACATCAAAAGCAATGAATGCATCTTTTTCAAAACGCAAAGCTTTACTTCCATCTTCAAGAGTATAATACAAATCAGTTCTTGTCCAATCGAGAATAGGCATAAAATTATACGTAATTACTTTTATGCCGCAAGCGGAAAGGTTGCGAATAGATTGTTGATAATTGACAATATACTTATCTAACGGACTTGTATGTGTTTTAATACATTCGTGTACAGCCAAGCTTTCAACTACCTTCCATGTTAATCCAAAAGATTCAATTTCTTTTTTACGCTGAATGATTGCATCAATAGGCCAAACTTCTCCGGTAGGTATATGGTGCAATGCAGTAACTACACCCGTACAACCCGCTTGTTTTATATCGAGTAAACTAACAGGATCATTTGGCCCAAACCAACGCATTGTTTGTTCCATTAAATTTTTTGTATTCAAATATGATGGACACGGTTTAGTCATTTCTATTATTTATACTCCACTAAATTTTGAAAAGCCACCATCTACAATAATTTCAGAGCCGGTAACAAATTTAGATGCATCGCTCAATAAATAAATTAATGCTCCTTGCAATTCCGTAGCATTTCCAAAACGTTTAAAAGGAGTATTTTTTATAATGTTATTGCCTCTTTGTGTTAATGTATTATCGGTATTAATTAATAATGCTTTGTTTTGTTCTGCTAAAAAAAATCCGGGAACAATGGTATTAATTCTAATACCATCACCATATCTATTTGCTACTTCTACCGCCATCCATTTAGTGTACATATCAACTGCAGCTTTGGCAATGCTGTATCCTAATACTTTGGTTAATACTGTTTTTGTACTAATTGAAGAAATATTTACAATGCTACCGCTACCATTCTTTGCCATTACCCTACCAAATATTTGTGTTGGAAGAATTGTACCTATACAATTTAGTTCCATCACCTTTTTAATTTGCTCAATGTTTAGGTTAAAAATATCTGCATCAGCAGGTATTATTGCTTCCGGAATATTACCACCGGCTGCATTTACTAACCCATCAATAGTTCCAAATTTTTCTATTATTTTATCTTTGGCAAGTAGTAATTGTTTCTCATTCATCACATCTGCACCAATACCCATTGCATGACCTTCATTACAATTAATAGTATCTGCTATTTGTTGGCAATTACTTTCGTTTCGTGCAATAATAACAACTGTAGCATTAGCATTGGCAATAGCATTTACAAAAGCTGTACCCAATAATCCTGTGCCACCGGTTACAACAATTACTTTATTTTTTAGGGAAAACAAATTAGCAATCATACTACCCAAGTTATACAATGAATGCTTAATTTTTACATTAATTTTTCAACAAAAAGTAAAAGTTATGATTGCAATCATAACGAAAGGAAACTCGATATAATACTTTGCAGTATTATATTTTAACCTTAAAATACTTTTTGCTCATGAAAAAAATTTATTGGCCTATTTTTATTTTTTGCGTATTAAATATTGTTGCTTGTAATAACGATGCTTCTCAAAACAGTAATGCATCAAATACCTCTACAGATGCAAAACTAACAGGGCAATCGGGTGTACAAGACAATCAATCTGCAAAAAATGTTGTGCAGGTAGCAATGGGTAGTAAAGACCATACTACATTAGTTGCTGCGGTAAAAGCTGCCGACTTGGTTGATGCATTAAGCAATGCCGGTCCGTTTACTGTTTTTGCACCTACCAATGCTGCATTCGATAAGTTGCCTGCCGGAACAGTTGATAATTTATTAAAACCTGAAAAGAAAAACGATTTAATTGATATTTTACAATATCATGTTTCGGTTGGTGTATTTAAAACAGATGCACTACAAGATGGGCAAACAATAGGACAAGTAAATGGAGGAAATATTACCATTACAAAAAAAGATGGTAAAATAATGGTGAATGGAACAGCCACTATTATTGCCTCTATACCTGCTTCTAATGGAATTATTCACGTAATTGATGCTGTACTATTACCCCCAAAAAAATAAACTATGTTTGTTTGAGAGTTGTAAGCATGAACAAAATTTGTTCATGCTTTTTTTATTGTACTGTATTTTCTTCAATAATTTTTAACTTCATCA
>JAKAJX010000006.1 GCA_021824855.1 Bacteroidota bacterium
CCTGCCTTATCAGTATATATCCAGTCAACATTATTTATTCGATTTGGTATATAACCCCACTGAAACAAAATTTTTGTATTTAGGAAAACAACAAAATGCCATTACACAAAATGGGTATGAAATGTTGGTATTTCAAGCAGAAGAAAATTGGAAAATTTGGAATAGTTAAGAAGATAACTTTTTAATTAATATTTCAGGAGTACTTACTCTTTTGTTATTACTGTAATCAAAACACATCATTCCTGTTTTTGCTTTTGCTGCTACTATTCTTTTTTCATTACTTTCTATGTCTAATTTATAAAAAATATCAAACCCTAATTTATCAAAACCATTGGCAGCTACTTCAATAAAAATTAAATCGCTGTACTTTAATTCTTTTTTATATTCAATAGCCACATCGGCCATAATTAAAGCAACACCTTCTACATTCATTTCCGAATAGCCAAAATGTTGTAAAAACCGAAGTCTTGCTTCGTGAATGATAGATAAAAATGAATCATTACCTACATGTCCGCCGTAATTAATATCTGTAATTCTAACCCTAATTTGTGTTGAAAAACTAAATTGTTCGGGTAAGTTGATTTTAATTCTTTCCATAATTATTTAAAAATTGAATAAGTTTATCGGTTGCTTTTTTTCTATGGCTGTATAAATTTTTTTCTTCCATTTCCATTTCTGCAAATGTTTTATTCGATCCATCTGGTATAAAAATAGCATCGTATCCAAATCCATTTTCTCCTTTTTTCTTTTCAGCAATTCTTCCTTTACAAATGCCTTCAAACAAAAATTCATTTCTGTTAATAATTAAGGAAATGATTGTTCTAAATTGAGCATTTCTAGGTACGTTTTCTTCAAGGTTGTTTAAAAGTTTTTCTATATTATTTTCAAAATTTCTTTCTTCTCCTGCATAGCGTGCACTGTTAACGCCAGGCTCGCCATTCAATGCAGCAACTTCTAAACCGGTATCCTCGCTAAAACAGTTTTGTTGTGTGAGTTGAAAAATTGTTTTTGATTTCTCTGAAGCATTGGCTTCAAGGGTATTATGCGGTTCCGGAATATCTATATTAATTCCTGCTTCTTGTAAGGTAATAATGGTAAAACTATTTTTTAAAACAGTTCTTATTTCTTCTACTTTATGTGGGTTGTTGGTAGCAAAAATGAGTGTTGTATTCATTTTAAAATTGTATAAATAATATTTTTTGTAATTATTTTCTGCATCAGAATAAATTATTGTGATACGGAAATTAAATGCCAAACATTTTCTTTAAGCCGGTCCATAGTTTGGTTTTTTCTAATTTGGCTTCCGCCGTATTGCTTTGCATTTTGCTTAGTGATGCCGATAAAATAAATTGAGCCTGATTAAATTGCTGCACATGATATTCTTGTACAATAAAAGGCAGTTGAAATTGTTGTATATTAATATCAAACAAAATAAAATAGTTAGGTTGTAAAGCTTCAACTGCTTCTTTATAAGGTATTTTGTGATTGGCCATATTTACAATAGCCACATCGCCAATATTTAAATGGCAAGCGGTTAATATGCTGCTTAAAAATTGTAACCATTCATCTCTTAAAAAAGCAGCCGATTCATCTTGTACAGCAATAAATACCTTTTTTTTATTTTCACCTAAATACCATTTTTTTTCCGATGTAGTTTTTTGGTTTTTTACTTCTACGGTTTTTGAATCATTCTGTACTAAAACAATATTGTTTTTGTAAATAGATGTCAATATAAAATCGGGTAATATTAGTTTTTCAAAACTCATAATATAAATAAACGTTAACAATTGTTAGCTTTCTTTTTTTCCGTTTCTTTGTAATCAAAAGTAAATGAAAACTTATGATAGCGGCAACAGAAATTAAGGTTACTAAGGCTGAAAAAAGCAAATTGAATGAAATGGATTTCAATCATCTTCCTTTCGGAAAATATTTCACCGATCACATGTTGGAGGCGAATTATGAAAATGGCGAATGGAAAACTGTTGAAATAAAGCCATATCAACCTATGTTAATAGAGCCCTCTTTAATGGCTTTGCATTATGGGCAAGCAATTTTTGAGGGAATTAAAGCCTTTAAAGGAAATAATGAAAATGCTTTTATTTTCCGGCCTTATGATAATTGGCAACGATTTAATATTTCTGCAGAAAGAATGTGTATGCCACCGATTCCCCAAGAAATATTTATTGAAGGAATGAAACAGCTTATTGCATTAGATATCAACTGGATTCCCGCCAAACCGGATCATTCTTTATACATTCGGCCATTTATGTTTTCAACCGATTGTCAGTTGGGCGTAAAGGCATCCGAAACCTATAAGTTCATGATTATTTTAAGCCCTGCAGGTCCATATTTTGCTGCTCCAATGAAAATATTTGTAGAAGAAAAATATACCAGAGCAGCTCCGGGTGGAGTAGGGTTTGCTAAAAATGCAGGAAATTATGGAGGAAGTTTAATTGCTGCAAAAGAAGCTAAAAATCTTGGGTACGATCAAGTATTATGGACAGACGCAGTTGAGCATAAATGGTTACAAGAAGTGGGCATGATGAATGTTTTTTTCGTAATTAATGGCAAAGCAATTACTCCTTCATTAGAAGAAGGAACAATATTAGATGGAGTTACCCGTAAGACTTTAATTACTTTAATGCAAGAAGAATTGCAAATTGAAGTAGAACAAAGAAGAATTAATATTGATGAATTGGTAGATGCCTTCCATAAAGGATTACTTTCTGAAGTATTTGGAAGCGGAACAGCAGCTACAGTGGCTTTAATTAAAGAGCTTAGATACAAAGAAACAATCATGGAGTTCGATACAACAAAAGCAAATATTGCTACAACTCTGAAAAATAAATTAGACGCTATACGCTCTTGCACCGAAGAAGATAAACGAGGTTGGATGGTACGTGTGTAACTAAAAGGCTGAAAAACAGTAATTAAAATGCTGTAGTATCGCCTTTATTTACAGGAATATTTGTAAAATTCGAAAAATAGAAGTTATTTTTTTGTTTTTTCGTTTTTGTGCTATTACCTTTGCCGTCCGAAAAAAATTAAAAAAAGCAGAATGCCTACTATTCAGCAGTTAGTAAGAAAAGGCCGCGAAATCATTAGGGCTAAAAGCAAATCAAGAGCATTAGATGCTTGCCCTCAGCGTCGTGGTGTTTGTACAAGAGTGTACACAACAACGCCTAAAAAGCCAAAT
>JAKAJX010000137.1 GCA_021824855.1 Bacteroidota bacterium
GAGTGTTAATACTAATATAGCATCTACAGCAAGGATAAATGTTTTGGTATATGCCAAAGGATGAAAAAGTTTTCCTTCTTGTCCTGTTAAAAGGAATACCGGTAGAAAAGAAGCTATTATTATTATGGTAGAAAAGAAAACGCCCCGTGATACTTGTTGACAAGCACGTTCAATAATGGACATTCTTATATCCTCCGGAATTTTTTTATAGGAAGGTTTTCTTCGCTTACCTAAAGATGATTCTTTTATTTTTTTGAATATGTTCATGTTATAAATTTTTATCGGGGTGATTGTTGTTTTGCCATTCCGAAAGTTGGCGATAACTGTTTTCTGACATGATAATCCCGTTATCAACAATAACACCAATTGCCAGTGCAATACCTGTTAAAGACATTAAGTTTGATGATAGATTAAACATATCAAGTAGAATAAAACTAATAGCAATAGTTAAAGGAATTTGAATGATAATACTTAAAGCACTACGCCAGTGAAAAAGAAAAATTAGTACAACTAAGGATACTGTAATAATTTCTTCAATCAGTTTTCCTTTTACCGTTTCAATGGCAGCTTCTATTAAACCGCTTCTATCATAAGAAGTTTTAAACGATACGCCGGGAGGCAAACCCTTTTCTACTTCTTTCATCTTAGCTTTAACGGCGTTAATTACTTTATCTGCATTTTGCCCATATCGCATTACTACAATTCCACCCACTACTTCACCTTTTCCGTTTTCATCAAAAATACCCAATCGTAAATCGCCACCCATTTGCACACGCCCTATATCTTTTACTCTCACGGGGATACCATTATACTGGCCCAGATTAATATTTTCAACATCTTCCGGATTTTTAATATAACCCAAGCCACGAATAACATAGGCCATATCACTCATTTCAAATTTTCTTCCGCCTACATCATTATTGTTTGCTTTTACCTTATTCATCACATCCGCTAATGTAATGTTGTAGAATTGCAGTTTTACGGGATCTAATATTATTTGATATTGTTTTTCGAAGCCTCCAAAGGAAGCTACTTCGGCAACGCCGGGAACGGTTTGTAATGCAAATTTTATGTACCAATCCTGTAATGCCCTTTGCTCTCCCAAATCCATTTTTGGGGCATCTAAATGATACCAAAAAATATGGCCAACACCTGTTCCGTCGGGGCCTAAGGAAGGAGTAACTCCCTGAGGTAATAATCGTTGTGCATAATTTAATCGTTCTAATACTCTGGTTCTGGCCCAATAAATATCTACATCATCTTCAAAAATTACATATACAAAACTCATCCCAAACATAGAAGTACCGCGAATAGTTTTTATACGGGGAATACCTTGCAGGTTAGATACTAAGGGATAGGTGATTTGATCTTCCATTAATTGTGGGCTGCGTCCCATCCATTCGGTAAAAACAATTACCTGATTTTCCGATAAATCGGGTATTGCATCAATTGGATTTTGTTGTATTGAGTAATAGCCCCATGCAAAAAACACAGCAGCCATAAGTAGAATTAAAAAGCGGTTTCTTAATGCAAATTTTATAAGAGCTTGTACCATTTTTCAGGTTATGTTTTATTGTTATTAATCTTGCAAACTATATTTTCATTTTACATATTCATCATACCCATACAACCCATCTTCTTATTTTTTTTTGATTTCTTTTTATTTTTCTTTGTATCAATTGGTACAAGTGTCATCCCACACTTTGGGCAATTTCCTGGTTTATCAGAAATAACATCAGGATGCATAGTACAAGTGTATTGTACTATTGCCTGTTTTTTTTGTAAAGTATCTTTTTTTGGAGTTTCTTGTGCATTACCAGCTATGGTAAATAGTACTACATATAAAAAAGTTGCTATTATTTTTTTCATAAAATAAATTTAATGATCAAGCATTTAAATTAATTAATTATTTCTTCAATTGTACCGCAAGTAAGCATTTCTGTTCCCAAATAAGGATTTTTTATTTCTTTTGTTTCACTAATCCATATAGCACCTTTATTTTCATTGAACATAGGGCAATGATCTTGATACATAAGCCGACCGGTTCCAAATGTTTTTACCAATACATACATATCATTACTCATACTTGCAAAATGAAAACGCTGATGTTTAATTTTATCGGCATTATCGCCAATATGTTCTGCATTTTCCTGTAAATCGCCTGCTATTTTATCGAACTCTTTTTTCTGGTCGGCAGTAAAAAGAGATTCATCGAGTTGATTTATTGATTTCAACATTGATTGTGAAGCCGATGCAGCTTCGGAACCGTTATCGTTTGCTAATGAATTTTTAATATTTAAATAATCGATAATAATTTTTGCGAGAGAAGATTTGATTGTAGGATTAATATTAGTAAAAGTGGCCGAAATGGTTGTAATATCTTTATTTTCCGATTTAACTGTGTCAGTTTTATTCATATTATCCATCTCGCTCTTACTCATATTATCCATATTATTTTCTTTATTGCTTTTGTTAGTACAGGCTGCAATGAAGAAGAGCGTAGCAGTTAATAAAATTGATAGTTTTGTTTTCATAATTTTTATTTTTTTAAGGTTATCTAATTCTTGTACCAATCATAAAAAACATCATTACTGCCATTACTGCTCCACCTAAAATGATAAGTATACGATTTTTTTTGTTACCTGAATGATTCATTCCCATCATCATTGGGTGCATCATTTGCATTGAGTTATCACTACTATCAATATTATTTGCTGAGGATTCTGAAACTGCAATTAAATCCATGCCGCATTTTGGGCATTTGCCCGGTTTGTCTGATACTATTTCCGGATGCATGCTGCATGTGTATTTTATATGCACATTCTTTTTTTCGGTACTATCTTTTACTAATGTATTTTGTGCATAGACTCCTATAATAGTTATCATTATAGTAATTAATGATAGCAATATATTTTTCATAATATTAAGTTATTACTTTGTTTTTTTTGTAAGATTCATTCCGCAAATAGAACATTTACCCGGTTTATTGCTTTTGATGTTGGGATGCATAGGGCAGCTATATAATGCCTGTTCTGTTTTTTCTGTAACAGGGGTTAAATTTGAGTTACATATCTGACATTTACCCGGTTTATCGCTTCTGATATCGGGGTGCATAGGGCAGGTATATAACTTTAATTGCGACCATTTTAATTTTTCTTTTAGAGAAAGGTTTAATGCT
>JAKAJX010000310.1 GCA_021824855.1 Bacteroidota bacterium
AACTGATTATTATTGGTGCCGATAAAAAATTTGTTTCGGCATTAATTGTTCCTGCATTTGCTCATTTGCATTTGTGGATGAAACAAAAAAATATTGTATGTACTAATGAAGAAGCAGTTACCAATAAAGAAATACTTTCTTTCTATCAAGAAATAATTGATTCTATTAATCCGCTATTTAATCATGTAGAGCAAATTAAACGGTTTGAATTATTACCCAAAGATTGGAGCGTAGAAGGTGGAGAATTAACACCTAAATTAAGTTTAAAACGAAAAGTAATAATGGAAAAATATAAGTCGCTTATCGAAAAAATGTACGAAGTATAACAAGAGTTCTCTCAGTTATTTTGGCTATTGCATTTGTTAAAAATTGGTAGTATTTTACCAAGCAATCAATCATCAACCTAAATAACTGAGTATGAAAAAAATACTTAAGGCTTTATTGTATTTAATACTATTTATTGCAATATTAGCCACGGCTGCAATAAGCTATATTTATTTCTTTTTACCAAAAGTTGGTAAAGTGCCCGATATTACCATTAAAAAAACCTCTGAAAGAATTGAACGTGGTCGTTATTTGGCTAATCATGTTACAGTTTGTATTGATTGCCATTCTACCAGAGATTGGTCGCTTTTTGCAGGACCAATCATTAACGGCACTGAAGGTTCTGGAGGAGAAACATTCGATCACCGATTTGGTTTCCCGGGTTCTTTTTATTCAAGAAATATTACCCCCTACAAACTTTCTTCATGGTCTGATGGAGAACTATTCAGATTAATTACAACCGGTGTAAATAAAGATGGTAAAGCTATGTTTCCAATTATGCCATATAGATACTACGGGCAATTAGATAAAGAAGATATTTATTCAATCATTGCTTATATCAGAACTTTACCCGAAATTAAGAAAGACATTCCTTCTTCTAAACCCGATTTTCCTTTCAACTTAATCATTAATACCATACCTAAAAAAGCCAACTTACATGCTAAACCGTTAGAATCCGATACTATTAATTATGGTAAATACTTAGTAACAGCTTCTGCCTGTGTTGAATGCCATACACAAGTAAATAATGGTCAAATTATTGCAGGACTTGAATTTTGTGGAGGAAGAGAATTTGCTATGTCTTCCGGTATAATAAGATCGGCTAATATTACACCCGATAAAACGGGAATTGGAGAATGGACATCAGAACAATTTGTTAAACGATTTACAATGTATCAGGATACTTCTTATCATCCCCAAAAATTAAAAGAAAACGACTTTAATTCTGTTATGCCATGGATGATGTATTCGGGCATGAAAACATCAGATCTTTTAGCTATTTATACTTATTTAAAAACGGTTAAACCCATAGCAAATAGGGTTATAAAATTTACACCAAAGTCATAGTAAAAAAGGCTTCAAATTTTTTTGAAGCCTTTTCTTATTACATACCGGGTTGTTTTAATTGCCAGCCTGTTTTAGCTTTTTCAGCATCGACTATTTTTTTTACATCGGCTAATAATTTTTTTGAATTATACACTATGCCATCTTTAATAGTATACAATACACCGCCTATTCTGGTTATTTTATTATCATCGGTTAAATGAATAGCACCAGTGCCATAAAGTACCTGAAAATTTTGTAATGGATTGGCATTGATGATGATAATATCGGCCAATTTACCTACTTCAACACTACCAATTTCTTTATCGGCACCTAATGCTTGTGCACCATATAAGGTTGCCGACCGAATTACTTCTAATGGATGAAAACCTGCTTCACGTAAAAGTTCTAATTCGCGAATGTAACCAAACCCATAAGTTTCATAAATATATCCGTTATCACTTCCGGTTGTTACACGGCCACCGCGGTTTTTATATTCATTTACAAATGTCATCCATAACCGATAATTATTTTTCCATTCAACTTCTTGTTCTGTTCCCCAGCTTTGCCAAAAAGAACCATGCGATTCTCTGCTGGGTTCATAATATTTCCAGAGAGAAGGAAGTGTATATGTTTCGTGCCATTCGGCTCTTCTTGCTCTTTGTAAATCTCTTGTAGCATCGTAAATATTAAAAGTAGGGTCAATGGTAAAATCTAAGGATAACAATTCGTTCATCACTTTATTCCATTTTTCCGAATAGGGTGGTGCTGCTTGTTTCCATAATTTACCTGCTTCTTCAAAGCGTTTTTGTTCATCGGTATAATTATAATCGGCCGGATAATTTTGAATGGTTTTATCGGTAAATAAGGCTTCGGGCAAACCATACCAATGTTCCATACTGGTTAATCCTGCATGTGCAGAATTTAAAACATTCCATCTGGTAACATCTAATTGTGCATGATGGCAACAAGAGCGTAAACCTAATCGTTTATTTTCTCTTATTGCAGCATCCATTACTTCGGGGCTTGCACCAAAAAACTTAATTCCATCGGCACCATTTTTCGCATTTTGATCTACCCATTCTTTTGCATCATCGGCAGTAACAATAGGTTTTTTGCTACCCATACCAAATGCGGTGTACGCAAAAATTCTTGGAGCGGTAATTAAGTTGGCAGCACTTTTTCTCTTTTCATCTAAAACCCAATCTAATCCATTTCCGCAGGATGGGTCTCTAATGGTTGTAATGCCATGTGCCATCCATAATTTAAAAACATATTCTGCAGGCGTACCTTGTTCAACTCCACCAATATGCCCATGCATATCAATAAAACCGGGTAATGCATACATGCCTTCACAGTTCAATTCTTTTCCGCCTTCTTTTAGTTTGGGTCTTCTTTCGGGGTTAATAGGTGCACCTACATTTCCAATCATAGCAATTTTAGTGATACGATTATTTTCAACCACAATATCAACAGGGCCAAATGGCGGTGTTCCTGTTCCATTAATTAAAGTAACTCCTCTTATAATTAATTGAGGGTATGGCCCATCTCCTTCTTTTTTTTCAGGAGCTTTAGCAATTTGTGCAATAGCAATATGGCCTAATGTAATAACTAATACAACCGAAAAAATAATTCGATTAAATAGCTGTTTATTTAATTGCAACATATTATTTGAATTAATGATAAAAAATAATTGCTTTAGCCAAATATACTTTTTATTGAACCTCCATCAATACTAAATGTTTGACCGGTAATAAATTTTGAAACCGGACTTAATAGCCAAGTTGCCAGTGAAGCAAAATC
>JAKAJX010000254.1 GCA_021824855.1 Bacteroidota bacterium
CTCGTGAAGCAAAATTTCCGCCTTGGGATGGTGGATGGATTTGGAAGAAAGATAAAAACGGCAACCCTTGGATGAGCGTTGCTTGTCAAGGTTTGGGTGCAAGTGTTTGGTATCCTTGCAAAGATTATCAGGGAGATGAACCTGATAGTGGTGCATCGTTAACCATCATTGTTCCTGATACATTGGTAGCAGTTGCCAATGGCAGATTAATTAATACACTTAAAATAGCAAATAGCTCGTTAACTTCTTATACATGGCAAGTAAAAAATCCTATCAATAATTATTTAATAATTCCCTCTATTGGCAAATATGTAAACTTTACCGATACCTTACACGGCGAAAAAGGAATATTAAACTTAAGTTATTGGGTGCTGGATTATAATATACATGATGCCCAAGAACAATTTAAACAAGTAAAGCCAATGTTGCGTGCATTTGAATATTGGTTTGGGCCGTATCCGTTTTATGAAGACAGTTACAAATTGGTACAATCGCCACATTTAGGGATGGAACATCAAAGTGCTATTGCTTATGGCAATCAATTTAAAAATGGTTATTTGGGCAGAGATTTAAGTGGCACAGGCTGGGGATTAAAATGGGATTATATTATTGTTCATGAAAGCGGACACGAATGGTTTGCCAACAATATTACTACAAAAGATATTGCCGATATGTGGATACACGAAGGCTTTACCGATTATAGCGAAACTTTGTTTATAGAATATTATTACGGAAAAAAAGCAGCTAATGAATATAATTATGGTTTAAGAAAAAACATTCAGAATGATGCACCCATAATTGGCATGTACGGTGTAAATAAAGAAGGTAGCGGCGATATGTACTTTAAAGGAGCTAATTTATTACACACTATACGGCACTCAATTAATAATGATACCCTATTCAGAAAAATATTAAGAGGTTTAAATAAAACTTTTTATCACCAAACAGTTACATCGGCACAAATAGAAAAATTTATCAGTACAAAAGCGGGCTTTAATTATAACAACGTATTCAATCAATATTTACGAACAACACAAATTCCGGTACTTGAATTTTCAATTAATAACAATAATCAATCCATTACTTATCAATGGACAAACTGCAATAAAGATTTTAATTTACCACTAACAATTGATAATGATACTACATTAGTTACCCTCTTTCCCGAAACAAAACAAAAAACATCTATACTTACAACCGAACAATTAAAACTAATAACCAGTAATTTAATTGAACAACTATATTATGTAAAAACAAAACAGATAGCTCAAACTAATTAATTTTGTTGGAATGAGCAGTATAAGAAAACAAACTATCATATCGAGCCTATTAGTATATATAGGGTTTTTAATAGGTGCGTTGAATATGTATTTTTATACAAAAAATGGCTCATTTTCACCCGATCAATTTGGCTTAACAAGAATATTTTTTGATTTTGGGCAAATCATTTACATATTTTCCAGCTTTGGCGTTATTCCGGTTATTTATAAATTTTATCCGTATTACAAAGATAATTTAGCAGAACATGAAATTGATTTAATGACATGGGCTGTTGTTGTAGCCTTAATAGGTTTCTCGTTGGCTTTACTTGCCGGATGGTATTTTGAACCATTATTCATTAGAAAATATTCTGCCAAATCGAAGCTGATAGTAGACTATTATCATTTAATGTTTCCATTTGCATTGGGCATGCTGTTATTCTCGCTATTTGAGGCATTTGCATGGGCAATAAAAAAAGCAATAGTTGCCAATTTTTTAAAAGAAACCGTTTTAAGAGTTATTACTACCTTATTTATTTTATTGTACTACTTCAAAATCATCAACTTCAATACATTTATTACTTTATTTTCCACTTTATTTTTTAGCATTTTTATTATACTAATTATATTTCTTAAAAAAAATAATCAACTGCATTTGTGTTTTAAAGTAAGTCGCGTTACTAAAAAATTCAGAAAGAAAATGATTCGAATGCAGTTCTTTTTATCCGGAGGAAATATCATTAATTCCATCTCACAAACTATTGATGGCTTTTTAATAGCAGGATTTCAGAACTTAGCAGCAGTTGGTGTTTTTACATTATCGCAATATGCCGCCAACTTAATTCAAGTACCTCAAAGAAGTATTCAATCTATTTCTGTAGGATATTTATCGCAAGCTTGGAAAGATAAAAATTATAAAGAAATTAATCGCATTTATACAAGGTCATGCATTAACCTATTGTTATTGGGGTTATTTATTTTTGGAAATGTTTGGCTTAATGCAAAGCATGGTATGGAAGTATTGAATTTGCAAAAAGAATATGCAGCAGGATTAAGCGTTATTTTAATTGTAGGCTTTGCCAGAATTATTGATGCAGGAACGGGTGTAAATGGCTTTGTAATTGGAACATCTACCTTTTGGAAATTTGATTTTTTAAGTGGTGTAATATTATTAAGTTTTAGGCTGCCACTCACTTGGATTTTAATTAAACATTATGGCATTATTGGCTCTGCTACTGCCGAATTAATAAGCTTATCAGTATATAATTTTATTCGGTTTGAATTTATTAGACGAAAATTTAACATGCAACCTTTTAATGCAAAAACTTTATATGCTATTTTATTATGCATTGTTGCTTATGCGTTAAGCTATTTTTTGTGGAATGGAATACAAGGCTGGATTGGAATAATACTTAGAAGTTGTATTTTTTCTTTGATACTTATTGGCGGAACAATTGTTTTCAAAATTAGTCCGGATGCAACCCAACTTTTTAACAATGCAAAATTAAAATGGATAAATAAATAGAAAATTATTTTTGGGCAATTCTACCTGCACCTCTATACCGAGATTTCCAATAAGGATCTTCCAAATCACTAATAGTTACACCTCCGCTTGTTGAAGCATTGGCAAATTTGTTATTGGTAATATATACACCAACATGCGAAATGGAATGCCCTCTCCTACCACCGGTATGAAAGAAAACCAAATCGCCTTCTTTTAAATTTGATTCATCAATTTTATCGCAACTATTATACTGTTCCTGAGCGGTACGAGGTAAACTAATATTATACACATCGTGCATTAATAACTGACTAAATGCAGAACAATCAATACAATTTTTGGTACTACCACCCAAACAATATCTTGTACCCCACCACTCTTCCAGTTTTTGCAATAACAAA
>JAKAJX010000209.1 GCA_021824855.1 Bacteroidota bacterium
TATTCATAAGGAATAGATTGTTGTGCTTTTTTAATAACAGTATCTTGCTTTGTAAGATTTTGGGTATTATTACTAGAAGTATTATTGCCAAAAGGATCTGTAGTAGATGATGAGGCATTATTAGTTGCATTTTGGGTATTGCCTGTTGTACCACTTGTTCCAAATGGATTGGTTGTAGTAGTTGTTTTAGCTTTTTTAGTTACGGTTTTTCTTTTAGTTGTTTTTCGCTGTTGCGCATCTGCCACAGAAAGCAGGCATGCTAATACTATTACAGCAAAAGAAAAACGCAAAAAAATGTGATTCATATACACAAAATTTTAATTTTATTGTGATAAGTTAAAGGCTAAAGTTCCATCTAATTTTCTACTTCCTCCGGGACCATTTACTGTTATATCTGTAATAATTACAGAAGAACCTGGCCGGCATGTTTCTATAATAGACCTTGCTTCAGCATTAAAATAAGCTCCATTCACCTGGGTATATCTTGGACCGGTTGATTCAAATCCTTTTCCTGTACCTACAATTACATAACTGGTAACATCGTATCGTACTCCTTCAAAAACAAAATCTTTCAATTCAGCTCTTACCCCTGCATTTGATTTGAAGGCATTTGCAGAAATTCTTCCGCCGGCACTATTACCAACCATAGGTGTTGGTGGAGGTACATTTTTAACTTTAAATGGAAATGAAGTTGTTTTACCATCTACAGTAACACCAATATTAGCTACACCTGGTGTTTCAACATGTGCAATATATCTTCCATTGCCTAATGGCTGAAGACTTCCATTATCAATAGTAGCTCTAATTGCTTCTGCTCCTTTGGAGCCTCCGGATATAGATATTTCATTATCTAAACCTACATATAATACTTTTACTTTATCGGCACTTACAAAAATACCTGTAGGAGAACCAACTGTATATTTTACATCAACATCTTTTGATTCGGTTTTGCCTGTTGCCTGATTAAAGTATTCTATATGCACTCTTTTAGAATAAGATCCTGGTCCACCGGCAACACCTTTATAATCTGCTACACCTTGTGCATCTAAATTAATTCTTGCACCATCAATAGTAATTACAGGATTACTAGATTTATTATAAGCACCAATACCTGCATTAATTTCTATTGGTTGGCCAGGCATTAAATAAGTTGAGTTAGTTCCTACTAATGGCACATACTGATCGAATACAATTTTTACTTCTCCCACTTCTTTATGGCAATATTCAATTACTTGAGCTTCGCTGTTTTTTATATCATTTTGAAATTTGCTTAAAATGGTTAATGCAGCAATAGTGGGTGTCATGTGAAAATATGAAGTAGCCCAATCTTTATTACTTGCTTCATTACTCGATTTAGGAATAGAAAGATCTATGGGCAAAGTTGTTTCAAACGCTTTAGCAATATCCGGATGCAAGGCTAAAAGTTTTGTTTTTACATCGCTCAATCTTTGATATAATTCTTTCCCCTTTCCTTTTCCAATTGGCGGTGCTTCTACAAATAATCTGGTAGCTGCTTCTAAATCATCTTCTCTAAAAATACCTGTTGCGGGATCTAGTTTTGCTTCTTGTTTTAATTCAAGTTTTAAATCTTCAATATATTTATAAGCATCTTCAGATATTTGTTGTGCTTGTTCGGCTAAAGGTTTCCACAATGCGGCTTTTTCGTGCGTTTTTGAATCTTTTTCTAATTCAGAAAGAGAAGCTAATAGCTGCTGATTTTTAGTTTCAATTATATCATTAGCAGTACGCAAACTATGGTCTACAGTTTTAAATGCATTCAATATTTCTGATGATACGTTTAAGGCCAGTAAGGCGGTTAAAACGAGATACATCAAATTAATCATCTTCTGCCTGGGCTCTTTCGGTAAAGACATTTTTTATTTCGTTTAGAATTGGTTAATTCAAATAAGTTTTAATTAAGAGAAAATATATTTCTTTACTCTTTTAATTACCTACCCTGCATAGCAGTAAGCATACTTCCATACACTTGATTTAAACGACCTAAATTATTAGCCAAAGCTGAAATTTGTTCTTTTGCTTTTATAGCATCCTCGGCACTTTCGTTTAATGTAGAAGATGCTTGTGCTAACTTCCCATAAAACTGATTGAGTGCTTTTAAATGATTATTACTTTCTTGCAATTCAAGTTCGTAAATAGTATTTAACGATGTTAAGTTTTTAGATAATACTTGAATTTGGTTATGAAAATTTTTAGAACTTTCAGAAGCAATATTGAATGAAGATAAAGAATTAGCCGCTTCTGATACTACTGTAGTAACCGAACCTAAAGCTGTTGCAGCTTCTTTGGCTTTGAATGAAAAATCGCTGGTAGATTTTACCACATTGCCTATATCGCTCAAATCATTTACTGTTGCATTTAATTTCGAAAAACTTGCATTTAATTTCGATAATGTTTCGGGGGTAATTCCGGCTTCTTCCATCATTTTATCCATTGCTTTTAATGGAGATTCGTCTTCTTTTTTTGCGGTAACACCCGGGACATGTACTTCATGGTCATCCATTGCAGGATAATACAAATACAAAATACCATAAACTAAAAATACACCTGCTTCGGTAGATAAACCTATTCTTAACCAAAGATCTGCATCGGACGAGTGTAATATTTTTCTTAACGCACCCCAAATAACAACTGCTGCTGCAATTGATACAAATACATCTACTATTTTACCTACTTTGGCTGGAATTTTGGCTGCCATTGGATTAGTTTTTAAATTTTAAAAATATTAAGGTTTCTTTGGTTATAGTAAAATTTTATTATTTACTTTTTCATTCTAGGAGCTAAATCAATTACACAACGAAATCCTATATAAGATTTTGCTGTATCCTGATATTCAAATGCTCTTGTGCTGGTTTGTAAAAAATATCCAACATCTTTCCAACTACCACCACGTATTACTTTTCTTTTCATTAATGGAGGATCGGAGTCTTTTGCCTCATAACGCACATCAGGACTCATATCAGACATGAAATTGTAGGAACTTTCGCTAAAGTAAGAATTAGTCCATTCAGCAACATTTCCGGCCATATTATACAAGCCATAATCATTAGGCCAATATGCATCAACTCTTACTGTATAAAAACCTCCATCTTCTGCATAATTGCCTCTGCCAGGTTTAAAATTAGCCAG
>JAKAJX010000016.1 GCA_021824855.1 Bacteroidota bacterium
AACCGATATTGCAGGTAATGGCAGTGCCGGTGCATTGGGCGGAATTGGTTCTTGGAATAACGTTCAAAATTGGAACCAATATTTTTGTAATAATTATGATTATTATGGAAATAATATTTATGCATGGACTAACGGTTCTTTTGATTCGTATTTGGTTTTGCAGAATGTTATACAAATGGAAAAAGAAGCTTCTGTACGCGGAGCTTTGGTTGTTAACCCTTACGAATCGGTTGGGAAATTTGTAAGAGCCTATTACTATTATAATTTAACTTCTTTGTATGGCGATGTTCCTCAGGCTCAGGCATTGGGTGGTTCATTAAACTCAACTCCTGCCTATACAGCTCAAAAACAAATTTTTAATTACATATTAAATATTCTTGATACAGCCAATACTCATTTTGCAACATTAATTAGTAATAACGATCAATCATTGTCGGCTTCTCAGGATTTATTTTATCAAGGAAATTTAGTAAAATGGCAGAAGCTTGTAAACTCATTCAAAATACGAGTATTAATAAGTTTAAGTAATAAAACTTCGGATGCTAGTTTAAATATATCATCGCAGTTTGCAAACATTATTAATAACCCATCTAAGTATCCGGTATTTACAAGTCAGGCAGACGATTTTTCTGCTAATTATAATGCCACGTATATTCAGTATCCATTTAATCCTACCAATTTTGGTTCTATAGCTGCACGTAACAATATGGCGTCTACTTATGTAGGTTCGCTTACAGCCATAAATGATCCCAGAGTTTTTGTTACTTGCGAGCCTGCTTGGGCTTTAGTTGGTACAGATGTTAATCCTGCCAAGTTTCAATATTTTGTAGGAGCAAGTACAGGCGAGCCATTATCGAGTATGTATAATAATGCCAATGGAGGATTGTATTCTTTTCCTAACAGAAAAAGATATTATTCCTCTTTTACAGGAGAACCTGATGTGTTAATTGGATATAAAGAATTATGTTTTAACATAGCCGAAGGTATTACACGTGGTTGGGTTTCGGGAAATGCAGAATTGTATTATAAAACGGGTATTAACGAATCGATGAAGTTCTATGGAATAGATTCTACTAAAATGGGTTTTACTGCTTATTTTCTTCCTCCGGGTACTACATCGGTTACGCAGGTTGCTTCTTATCCAATTAATTTTAATTTTTCAAATTATTATCAGCAACCGGCTGTACAACTTTCTTCTACATCGGCAAATGCCATTAATCAAATTGTATTGCAAAAATATATTGCCTGTTTTCAAAATTCGGGATATGAAGCATATTATAATTGGAGAAGAACGGGAATACCTGCTTTTCAAGGCGGAAGCGGTGTAGGAAATAATGGTATAGTTCCTAAAAGATGGGCTTATCCTGTTTCCGAACAAGCACAAAATAAAGTGAATTGGAATGCAGCTTTAACTGCACAACAATTCTCTGGTGATGATCTTAACCAAACAATGTGGTTATTAAAATAATCTTCCTTTTAATAAACTATATAAGTAATAGTGAAGTGTTGAAGCTATTGCTTATATAGTTATTGATTTAAAAAATGTATCATGATTAGAAAAACAACTTTATTGCCGATTTTAGTAGCACTATGCATTAGCATTACTTCTTTTGCACAAGTAAAAACAGAAAATGTTATAATAGTTACTTTAGATGGAATGCGTTGGCAGGAGGTTTTTGGTGGGGCCGATTCGGCATTGTTGAAAAATAAAAAATATACTAAAGATAGTATTGGTACAAGAAACAAATTTTGGTTGGATGATGTTGTTGAAAGAAGAAAAAAATTATTTCCTTTTTTATGGAATATTGTTGCAAACAACGGACAAATACATGGTAATAGAAAAGTGGGCAGTAAAGTAAATGTTGCTAATAAATATTTATTTTCTTATCCTGGATATAATGAAATATTAACCGGTTATCCCGATACGGCCATTAACTCCAATAATAAAGTTCTCAATAACAATATCAATGTATTAGAATTTATTAACCAGCAAAAAAACTATGCCGGTAAAGTGGTTGCTTTTAGTACATGGGATGTGTTTCCTTATATTATTAATAAATGGCGAAGTGGTATTTATGTAAATGCCGATACAGATACATTAAGGTTTAATAATAAAAATTTGCAGCTAATTAATGATATGCAATTACTTACTGCAAAGCCAATAGATGTTCGTCCCGATTTGCTTACTTATTTTGCTGCAAGAGAATATCTTAAAGCATATCAGCCCAAAGTTTTGTACTTGGCATTTGATGAAACAGACGATTTTGCTCATGAAGGTGAATACGATCAATATTTAAAAAGTGCCCATGCACAAGATGCTATGATTAAGGATTTATGGAATACTATTGAGACGAATCCTTATTATAAAAATAAAACTACGCTATTAATTACCTGCGACCATGGACGAGGAGATTATATAAAAGATAATTGGCGTCATCATGGACAAGCTTTTCCCGAATCTGGGCAAACATGGTTTGCTATTATGGGGCCAAATATTAAAGCAACAGGAGAAGCAACGGCAGAAGAGCAAATTTATCAAAACCAATATGCCGCTACTATTGCTAATTTATTAGGGCTACATTTTTTGCCCAATCATCCCGTAGGTCAACCTATACAAGCAGTATTGGTTAAATAAAATTGCTTGTATTAAAAATGCGTAAAATAAATAATTAAACAAATGAACATTCAATTAGCTGTATTCGATATTGCAGGCACAACGGTATTGGATAGCGGTAATGTAAATGAGGCTTTTAGGCAAGCATTCTTAACTGCCAATATCAATGTTGATGCTGCAGAAATTAATAAATTAATGGGCTACAAGAAAATTGAAGCAATTAAAATTATTATAAAAAAGTATGCTCCGGTATTAATTGAAAATGAGAAGCTGATTGATGACATTCATACTGTGTTTATTAAAAAAATGATTGCTTTTTATGAGCATGATACATTACTTCAGCCCTTACCTTATGCCGAATGGGTTTTTGCTCAATTAAAAAGTAGGGGAATTAAAGTGGCATTGAATACAGGTTTTACAAGGTCAATTACCGATGTTATATTGAATAGGTTAGGTTGGCATAATACTCCCTTAATTGATGCAGTAATTTGTAGTGATGAAGTTGATGAAGGAAGACCTCATCCATTTA
>JAKAJX010000243.1 GCA_021824855.1 Bacteroidota bacterium
GCTATAATATCTACTACCTGACTATTCTGTAAAATAGAAGGATTAATTTCTATAAATTTTTTAAGTAGTTTAGGCGATTTTATCATAGCATTTTCGAATTGCAATAAAGCTTCTTTTGATTTTCCTAATAAAAATAAAATTGCACTGTAGTAAAACAAAAAAATTGCTTTTTTACCATCGGTAGCATAAATAGCAGCTAAAGTTTGTTCTGCAGCTTCTTCAAAATATGCTGCTTTTAATAGGCAACGTATTAAAGCCTCCCAACCCGATGCATTTCGAGGTTTTAAACGAACTACATTTCCAAAATAAATAATTGCTTCTTTAAAATGAGCGATATTCATTTTACACTCTCCCATTGCCAAATTATACTCTATTACATTTCGACTAATGCGTAGTGCATTTTCTAAATTTTTAATTGCTTGTTGCCACTGTTTTTCTTGCATATAGGTTGTGGCAATTTTATAATGAAGTTTACTATCCTCAGGGCTTAGATGCACTGCTTTTTTATAATGAAACCTTGCTTGAGCGTAGTTTTCCAAACGATGATAACAATGCCCTATTGCTTCGTAAATAACATCTTCCGGTCTTGAAAGTTCCAATACTTTATCTAATACTTCAATAGCATCTTTATACTTTCTCAATCGCAAATAAGCATCGCCCATATTTCGGTAGGCATAATCAAACTTTTCGTCTATTGCAACTGCATATTGATATGCATCTATTGATTTTTCGTACAGTTTTAACCCTTGATAAGCAGCACCTAAATTAAACCAAGCAATTTCATTGTAAGGGTATTCGTTAATTATGTTGTTATGTATTTTTATACTTTCTTCATTTCGCCCTGTAAAATCAGTCCAAAAACATATTTTATACAATGCTTCTTCATTAGTAGGTTCTTCTTGTAATATCCAAACTAAGCAATCAAAAACTTTATCAAATTCTTCATAATCATCATACACATCGGCTAATTCAAATAAAAGATCTACTTTTTCTTCCCCTTCAAAAAGTTGTAAAGCATCTTTCAATAAATCAACTGCTTTTTGCTGCTGATCTAATGCCAAATATGCATCTGTTTTTAATATATACAAATTAATATCCGAGCTATCAAATAATTCGGCAGTTTCTAAAACTTCCAACGCTTTATCATATTTTCTGGTAGCTAAAAGAATATCGGCTTTTTTAATCATTAATTGAGAAGAATAAGGAAACAATTCTAAGGCAATTTCGCAAGCTGTATAGGCTTCAGTTAAATCATCTTTATCATCAAAATAGTCAATAATACGTTCAAAAGCTTCTTCTTCAAGAAAAGAGTACTGCCTGCCCGACTTTAAATTTTGGTATTGTTTTATTAACTCTTCTAACTCTTCCCTGCCTTCTTGTTGGTACGAATTTTCTTTCATTACATGGATTAGTTTATCCAAATTAACCGAAAAAAGAAAAAAAAACAAGTTTTCAGGCAACATTTTTAACTGTTTACAGTATCATAACATAGAAAATTGTTAAATTATTCAAAAATCCCTTAATTTTGAGCCAATGTTTAAGTCAATTAAATTTTCTAAGATAGCTTTTGCCTTGTTGCTTATTTTAGCAACCGAAGCCGCTATTGCTGCTATTTCTTCCGGAATTTCGGATGAAAGAAGTAAAAACAGCAAATATTCTTTGAGAATTTTAAGCAGATATTCTCATAAATTTATTCCGCTTGGAACTTTAAAAGCAGATTTATTACTTTCCGGTTCTCAAATTATTTCTCAGAATAAAATTTCGGGAGGATCTGATTTCAATTCGCTTCTACAATTTTATCATGGAAATACTACTTATAGTTTTCCTTATAAGTTTAAAATAAGGGTTCCTAAATTTAAAACTCCTTCTCGCAATAATTAATTAAGCCGAGTATTAGTTAGGCATTAATCTATATCCTTCTGTAGGCACATCAAATACGTGAATGGGAATAGGATTAAAATTAATTTTAGTGGCTACATATTGTATTGTATTTAACTTACTATCGGTTGTTTGAAAAGCCAAAATTAATCCTGGTACATCTTTAAAAACATATTCATATTCTTTTACAGATGGAATAATAGAAGGCACATAAAAAACCGTGTATAAGTTTCCATTTCTGGCATTTATTTCTACCTTTTTACATTCATATCCCAATATATTTTTTGTTTCGGGTTGAAACTTAAGCTCCAGTGAATCGAATTTTTTATTGGCTTCTCCCCACTCTTTAGCATTTAGCTTATTAATAAATTTATTACTCCCAAATTCTCTAAGTACTACGGCTTCCTTTAACGATTTATCAAAAAATGTTGTTTGCTTAAATGCAGGGCTTACCAAATCTATCCTAACATTATTTGCTTTTATATATATTGTTTCAGAACTTAGTTTCAATGTTTCGTGTAAATCAGAATCGCCTGCATTTAGTAAATTAATAGCATAAGTAATAGTACATTCTGCCACTGTTCTTTGTTGTGCATGTATTGTAATTGTACAACCAATCAATAAAAAAATAGTGGGTAATATTTTTTTCATTCAACGTTTTATATTACTGTAAACTTAAGGTAATTAGCATAAAAAATCCCGTTTATAACGGGACTTTTATTTAATATTCTCTACAACTTTATTTTTTATTTTGCTGGGTTTTATTTTTTAAATCCTGAACTTTTTTTTGAGATTCCATTACTTGCTCATAACGTTCAGCCCATTTACTTTTTTTCTTTGGCTGCTTTCTTTTTTCATCAATTTTTGCCAAAATTTTATCATGATCAATAATATATTTCTGAATTACAAATTGCTGAATAATAGTTAATGTATTAGATACGGTATAATACCATGTTAATGCCGCCGGTAGCCTATTAAAAATAAATAACATCATAAATGGAAAGATATAAGGCATATATTTCATTGCAGGATTATCTTGGGTTGGCGTCATAGACATGTTATAAATAGATAGTACAAACTGGCCTGCAATTGCCAATATGGTAAATAAGCTGATATGATCGCCAAAACCCGGAATAGTAAAAGGTAAATGTGCTATAGAATCGTAAACCGATAAATCTTTTGCCCAAAGAAAAGCATGCCCACGAACTGCAATATTTGAATTGAAGAAACTATACAATGCAACAAATATGGGTAATTGAACCAATGCCGGAATACAACCGCCTAAAGGATTTACACCCGCTTCTCTAAATAACTTCATTTGTTCCATAGCAAAACCTTGCTGATCGGCTCCAAATTTTGCTTTTAAAGTATCTAATTCAGGTCGCATCACTTTCATTTTGGCACCGCTTAAATAACTGCTATATGTTAATGGCGAAGTAATTAAACGAATGAAAATGGTTAACAACATAATAGCCCATCCCAAATTACTTACAATACCTGTAAGGAAATGAAATACAGGCATGATAATATATTTATTAACCGGACGAACAAATGCATACATATCTCTTCCCAAGTTTACAATACGATCCATTTCCGGAGCTGCCCCTTTTAAAATGGTATAATCATTGGGTCCATAAAATAATTGTAAAGGAATAGAAACCGATGCAGCCGGTGTAATTTTCATTTGCAATGCAGCTTCCACTTCCGATAAGGTAGTAGTAGAATCTGTTTTTCTTGCCCAAGAAACTTGTCCGCCTTCAAAACCTTCTTTTTTAGCAATTAAAGTAGTATTAAAAAATTGTTGTACAACACTTATCCATTGTACCGGTTTTTCAAATTTTTTCTCTGTTTTTGCTGAAATATAATCGAATTCATTTCCTTCAGAAAAACAAATATTACTCATTTGTCTTTCATACTGTACAGATTGCTCATGTTGCTGTGGTTCCGATTTCCAAATAAAGTTTAAAGAATTTCCGCTCAATAATTTATCGGCACCAACTAAATTAATAGTCCAATCAATCACATAACTATCTTTTTTAATAGTATATTGATGTGAGATTGATTTACCGGTAGCAGAATCATTAATGGTAAAACTAATGCTCTGAGAACTATCCGAATTTTTAGTTACAACCGAAGGCGTAAAAAATAAATTATTAATTGAGGTGGCATTATTATTTGCCGTGTTAATACTGTATGCTAAATCATCATTGGCATTGCCCAATTGAACCGGTTTGCCATCGAATGAATGATATTTTTTTAATTGAACCGATCTAACTCGCCCTCCTTTAGTAGAGAATATGGCTTTTATTACATCATTTTCAACAATTATTAATTGCTCAGTTCCTAAGGCAGCATGGGTAAAATTTCCTGCAGCAGAAATTTTAACAACCGAATCTCTTTTTAACGAATCTATTCTTGCTGCTACAGAATCAGTTGGTTTTATTCTTGCTGCATTTACCAAAGCAATAGAATCTTCTTTATGTTTTTGTAAGTTAATATATGCCTGTTGCTGTTTATTGGTAAACCAAAAAAAAGCAACAAATAATATTCCTAATAACACAAACCCGATTACGGAATTTTTATCCAAATTCATAATTTACATTTATTGAGCGGCAAAGGTAGGGATTGAAAGTTGATTGCAAATTCTGAATTTTACATTTAACTTAACTACCATATAAGCAGTCGCAACAGCATAAAATTGCATTAGTTTCCTAAAACTAAACCGCTTATCTATAATATTGTCCTTTTGGCTTTTTAACTTTCTTACACCAAAATTTTATATTTCCTTTATAGCGTTTCTACTTCAACCGATTCCAACTTCTACCCATTTATTATTTAATATTTTTTTATGAAAGAACGTTTTAGCAGCTTCTCTCAAAGAGAAAATTATGCTGTAACCAAATGGAATAAATTTTTATGGTGGTTGGCAACCGCAGAAAAAGAATTATTGCAAGATTGTGTAATTGACCGAAACCGATATGCTATTATTGGCACAACTGTTTTAGGCACATGGCTTTTTGCTACAATTGCATGGGGATATTTTTTCTATATCGCAACACATACCATTCTTGCCTCTATACTATTAGGAATTTTTATGGGAGGAATGATTTTAATAATTGATAGAGCATTAATAAAAGGCATTAGCAAGTGGAATAAAAACAAATTTTTACCCTTAGCTTTTAGAGGCATATTGGCTATTGCCATTGGCACATTTATGGCACAACCTGCTTTATTGTATTTGTTCGATAAAGAAATTCATGTGCAAATATCTTTAGATAACGAACAGAAGAAAAAAGAAAAATTAGTACAAATAACCACGGTTTATGCTACCGAAAAAAAAGAGCTAACCGATAAAAAAATAATACTGCAACAGCAAATTGATGAGAGATATAAAACAATGATTGCTGCAAGAAATAATTTTATTGCAGAAGCCGATGGAACCGGCGGCACAAAAAAAATTGGCTTAAAAGATATTGCATTAGCGAAACAAAAAGAATATGAACATAGTGCCATAGAATATCAAAATATAGTTACTACTACATTACCGCAATTAAAAACTATTGATAGCACATTAAATGCCATTGCCATAGCAACCAACCAAGAACAAATATTATTTGCCACTTTATTAAATGATGGATTTTTAACAAGAATTGAAGCTTTAAATAATTTACTAAAAACCAATACTGCATTACAGTTTAGATATTATTTATTGGTTTTTATTTTATTAATGATAGAATTAATGCCCGTACTCTCTAAAACTATTTTACCTGCAGGCACTTATGAAGAAAAAGTGCTGCTACGCGAAAAATTAGAAAAAACATTGGTGCAACAAAATATACAGCATGAACAAGAAGTAAAAGAATTGTATAATCAACTTTCTACCCAACAAAACAAACATTCTTTACAACAATTTTTTGCAGAAATAACCAAACAAAAAAATGAAAAAATTCTGCAAGAATTAAATCAACCCGATATAACAACGATTGATGAAAGTTGGAATAACATAAAAAGAAGTATGTTATTGAAAGAGGAAATATAAAACCCAAAAGCAATATTTTGCTTCTGGGTTTGTATCAAGTTGAAGCCTTAAATTAAAGCATCTTGCAATGCAGGATTTTTAGCAATATGTTTTTCCTCACTATATACTTTAGCTGCATGAACAAAACTTACAAATAACGGAGCCGGCCGCTCTACGGTACTTTTCAGCTCGGGATGGTATTGAACACCAATAAAAAAAGGATGCTCCGGAATTTCCATAATTTCTACCAAACCTGTATCGGGATTGGTGCCGCTGGCAACCATTCCTTTATTTTCAAATAACTCCAAATAATCATTATTAAATTCATACCTATGCCTATGACGTTCGGTAATTGACGTTTCTCTATAAATTTTATTGGCCAATGAGCCTTCTTTTATTTCGCAAGGATAAGATCCCAATCGCATCGTTCCTCCCATCATTTTAATTTTCTTTTGCTCTTCCATCATGCTTATTACCGCATCAGGTGTTTGAGCATCCATTTCGGTAGAATGTGCTTTTGATAAGCCCAACACATTTCTGGCAAATTCTATTACTGCCATTTGCATGCCTAAGCAAATTCCAAAAAAAGGCAGCTTTTTTTCACGAGCATATTGCACTGCTAATATTTTGCCTTCTATCCCTCTGTTGCCAAATCCGGGTGCAACCAATAATCCATCTAATCCTTCTAATTTATCAATTACATTTTCTTTGGTAATAAACTCGCTATGAATATTTACTACCTGCACTTTTACTTCATTAAGGGCACCGGCATGTATAAAACTTTCGAGTATAGATTTATATGCGTCTTGCAGTTCAATATATTTTCCAATTAAACCAATGGTTACTTTGCTTTTTGGATATTTTAATTTATCTAAAAACCCTTTCCACTTTTCTAAATTGGGTTCGGGGTAAACCGAAATATTTAGCTTTTTCATACAAATTACATCCAACTTTTCTCGTAGCATTAGCAATGGCACTTCATAAATGGTGGCTGCATCCATTGCTTCAATAACAGCTTCTTGTTTTACGTTACAGAATAAAGCAATTTTTCTTTTTATTTCATTACTTAAAGATTCTTCCGTTCTGCAAACAATAATATCGGGATGCACACCTGTTTCACTTAACATTTTTACACTATGCTGTGTAGGTTTTGTTTTTAGTTCTTTGGCTGCTCGTAAATAAGGTATTAAAGTTAAATGAACTACCACAACATCATCCTCGGGTAATTCCCATTGAAGTTGGCGAACAGCTTCTATAAAAGGTAAACTTTCAATATCGCCAACAGTTCCGCCAATTTCAGTAATAATAATATCGTATTTTCCATCATTACCTAATAATAACATTCTTCGTTTTATTTCATCGGTAATATGCGGAACTACTTGAACTGTTCTTCCTAAAAAATCTCCGGCACGTTCTTTATTAATTACTGTTTGATAAATTCTGCCGGTAGTAACATTATTAAGCTGAGAAGTAAATATGTTTAAAAATCGTTCGTAGTGACCTAAATCTAAATCTGTTTCGGCTCCATCTTCTGTAACATAACATTCTCCATGTTCATACGGATTTAAAGTTCCCGGATCTACATTGATATAAGGATCAAATTTCTGAATAGTAACTCTAAAACCTCTCGATTGAAGTAATTTAGCCAAGCTTGCTGCTATAATTCCTTTTCCTAAACTGCTTGTTACCCCACCTGTAACAAAAATATATTTAGCCATAAACCTTTTGTTTATTGGTTATTAAAATGAAATATTATTTAATCAGCTTAAATACTACTATTCAACTGTTGTTGCATTGCACACCAATACTGCCAAAGCATTATTCAACATAATTCTTATGTGCAAAACTAAAACGACCTTAAAGAGAATGGAAAAATTAAGTAACTCTCGGAGGTCGTACAAACCTACAGTAATTTTTTATTTTACAAAAATTGCTTTCGCAATTCAACTAAGTTTTTATAAAACTGTTAATTTGAGGTGCAAATCTTTACAACCAAATATTTCAATCATGAAAAAAATACTTTTACTATCCGCTGCAGCTTTTATTACTGCAACATTATTAAGCTATACACTAAAAAATCCAAAACCTACATTGTATAATGCCAATTGCTATAATAGCTGCTTTACTATAGAAACCAAAAAAATGATTGAGTTAGATGCCGCCAAACCGGGTTTTACTTTATTACATCCCAATCCAAAGAAAATTATATTTAATAATCCTTTGGGGAAGATGATTCAATATCCTACTTCTGATGGAACAAATGCACAAGGCTATTTTATTCCGTCTGCAACAAAAAGCAATAAGTGGCTAATTGTAATTCAAGAATGGTGGGGCTTAAATGATAATATTAAACATGAAGCCGATATTTTTTATAAAGAATTGGGCAATATGAATGTTATTGCTGTTGATATGTACGATGGTAAAGTGGCAACTGTACCGGATAGTGCTATGAAAATAATGCGCAATGCCGATCCTGCAAGATTAGAAAATATTATAAAAGGAGCCATTAGTTTGGCCGGTAAAGATGCAAAAATTTACACGGTAGGTTGGTGCTTTGGAGGCGGTTGGAGTTTACAAGCAAGTATACTTGCAGGAAATAATGCAGCAGGCTGTGTAATGTATTATGGCAGACCCGAAGAAAATATAGAACGCCTAAAAACAATTCACTGCGATGTTATTGGCTTTTTTGGAAATAAAGATCAAGGTATTACACCCGATGTAGTAAACCGCTTTGAAAAAAACATGAAAGAAGCTGAAAAAAATATGATGCTTTACAGATATGATGCAGGACATGGATTTGCTAATCCATCTAACCCAAGTTTTAATAAAGAAGCTACTGAAGATGCTCATCAAAAAGCAATTGCTTTTCTAAAAAAACATTGATAAGTAATGTACTGTCTAATTTTTTAACTTACTATAAGTGTTAATAGCTTGGGCGAAGTTTGTACTTTTATATATCATCTATTATCTTAAAAGAATTATATGAAAATTACCTGCCTCTCAGCATTATTAATACTAAGTATTGTAAGTTGTACGAATGAAAACAAAAAATTGCAATCGAAAATTGATAGTTTACAAGTTCAATTAAATAAAACTTACAAACCCGGGTTTGGAGAATTTATGAGTAGCATTCAAGTGCATCACGAAAAACTTTGGTTTGCAGGACAAAATAGAAATTGGAAATTGGCCGATTTTGAAATTCATGAATTGGAAGAAGCTTTACAAGGTATTCAAGAGTATTGTAAAGACAGGCCTGAAACCAAATCGATAGCTATGATAAATGGCGTGATAGATAGTGTACAAAAAACTATTCAACAAAAAAACATACTGGCATTTAATACTAGTTTTATTGCTTTAACCAATACTTGTAATGAGTGCCATCAAGCAACGCAACATGAATTTAATTTAATTCAGCTTCCTACAACGCCACCATTTTCTAATCAAACTTTTAAAGAAAAATAATAGCTTACCTATTTGAATACAAAAAGCGAGGCAGATAGTACAATTTGCCTCGCTTAATATTTATATAAACGCTATTTAACTTTTATTACAATTGCCTGATAGGGTTGTAAAGAAATAATTCCGTTGTTGTTTACGAAAGAATGATAGTTATTTATCAAAGGTGTTTCTACTATACTTAATCCCGATGGAATATGCCAGTCAACTTTATCTTTACTAAAGTTCAATATTACCAATATCATATCATTCCCATCGCCTCTGGTATAAGCATAAATTTTTTCGTTGTATTTATCTAACAAAATATATTTACCGTAAACTAATATTTTATTATTCTTACGAAGCTGAACAGCTTTCTTAAAATAATTTAAACAAGAACTGGTATCGGCTTCTTCGGCAGCAACATTTACTGTTGTATAATTAGGATTTACTTTTAGCCATGGTTTGCCTGTTGTAAAACCTGCATTAGCAGTAGCATCCCACTGAAAAGGAGTACGACCATTATCTCTTCCAGAAATTTTTTGAGCGTCTAAAAATGCTTTTACATCTTCTCCTTTATTTTTTATAAGCTGATAGTGATTAATAGTTTCTATATCGTTATAATCTTCAATTTTATCGAACTTAATATTATTCATTCCCAATTCATCACCAAAATAGTAATACGGTGTTGCCCTCATTGTTAATAAAAAGGTAGTAAGCATTTTAGAAGAAACTTCTCTAAACTGAGGAGCATCGTTACCCCAACGAGTAACCATACGTGGCTGATCGTGATTTCCTAAATAAATAGTTCCCCAACCTTTAATGGCAAAAACGCTATCCCATTTGCTGTATATTTCTTTAAAGCCTACTAACTTATAACCTTCGGGTTCGGGTGTTTTAAATTTTCCCGGAACGTATCCATAATTTACTCCATCAAAATGGTATAACATATTTAGCTCATGCCTGTCTTCATCTACAAAATTGTGTGCAGTTTCAATGGTTACACCAGCTCCTTCTGCAACACTCATTACATTGTGTTTACTCAACACTTCTTTGTTCATTTCTTTTAAATAATCGTGTAAATGCGGACCATTGGCATAATAAGTAACAAAATCGCCATTATATTCTTTGGGCAATTCGGGAAAACTGGTGTCTTTAGAAATAAAAGGAATTACATCCATTCTAAAGCCATCAATTCCTTTATCAAACCAAAAGTTCATCATGTCAAAAATTTCTTTACGCAGTTTGGGATTTTCCCAATTTAAATCGGGTTGACGGCGAGAAAAATAATGTAAATAATAGGCATTGGTAGTAGAATCGTACATCCAAGCATCGGCATTTACATCAAAGAAGCTCCATCTTTTTGCAGGTTTTCCTTTTTCGGCAGGCCACCAATGATAATAATCGCGGTATGGATTAGTGCGAGAACTGCGAGATTGTTTAAACCATTCGTGTTCGTTACTGCTGTGATTGGCTACTAAATCTAACACCAATTTTATTCCTCTTTCATGCATGCCTTTTAATAGCGCATCGAAATCTTGCATTGTTCCAAATTCTTTCATAATCCCTTTATAATCGCTAATATCATAACCATTATCAGCATTGGGCGAAGAAAAAATTGGGTTTAACCAAACAACATCTATTCCTAAGCTTTTTATATAATCTAACTTGGAAATAATTCCTTTTAAATCTCCTACTCCATCACCATCACTATCTTTAAAACTACGCGGATAAATTTGATATACTACTGCTTCTTTCCACCATTGATGATTGGCAGAATCGGAAACATTTTGAGGAGTAGGTTTATTGGCACACGACATAAAAAAAAGCATAAAAATGGGTATACTTAAAAAATATTTTTTCATACAATAACATTATTTAAGCAATAAAGTTACTTACTGCAATTTGATTACAAATAAATAAAAAACTATTGCAAGAAAATAGAAGTTATTATTAGAAAGAAACTCTAAAACTACCGAATATGCCAAAGTTATTTTGAGCAACGCCCAATGGAGTTTGCTGTGGCGAAACTCTCCAAACTAAATCTATTCGAAAGAATTTAAAAATATTATCAACACCCGTACCTACTTCACAATAAAATTTTCCATCTAAAGATTTGAATGGATAATTGCCAACAAAATTGAGTTGTTTATTTTCATTACTTAAAGTACCCGAAACACCTTTTACACTCCAGAACTGACGAAATTTCCATTTTCGAGTAAGCGGAATATATCTAAATAAACCATTGCCAATATTATGTTCAATATTAAATCCCCAATATTGATCACTTAAATACTCGAATCGGTTCATTAAATTAAATGCATATTTATTATAATAAAACAATTCATTACCCGGATGAATTTCTAATAATTGATACGGAAGCGTTCCATAAATTTTACCTGCAAAAAGGTTATAATAAATACTTCCATAAGGAGGAATTTTTAGAAAGTCGGATATAGAAAAATCGGCCTTATTGTATGTGTAATTACTATTGGCAATGCCCGGAAATCCATGCGTAAGATTTAGCTGCACGATAGGATACACACTTCCTAAACTTGTTCTGCTAAAATTTTCCGATACAGTTCTTTCTAAATAAGCAAACCTAATTTTTAAAGTTGTTTCAAAAGTATTAAAAGGATTGGCATTGCTTGCTGTTGTAAATAATTCTTTACCCGGTAAATTAAGCAAAGCATTGTACTGCTTACTACTTGCCAATAACCCAAAGCCTAATCCCTTATAGGTTTCTACATAATATTCTATTTTCTTTTCTTCTAAATTTTGGTATTTAAAAGGAATATTTGGTCTGCGAAAAATTGTAGCAAAAATATTATCGGTACCTAATTGATCGGTATACATTTGGCCATTATCTAAATCGTTTTTATACTGTAACCGAATATAGCTCCAAGGTGTTCTATTAAACTCGTACCGAACTTCTGCTTTTCCTTTAAACCTATTATCGAATGTGCCATAAGCAAGGTATGTGTTAAAGTACCAGTGCTTATCAAAATCTTTATTAGTTGAAAAATCGAAACGCATTCGAGGACCTTCATACACATTGCCACTAAGCCAATAATACCACGGACCAATACGAAAATTGCCAATATCTTTTACGCCTCGTGTAATAAATTCTATTTTATCTCTATAGCCTACATACACCGGATTTTTTTCTAAAGTATCTAATAATATATAGACTGTTTTTTCGCTTTTGCTTAATTCTTCGTGCCTATTCTTTTGCCAAAACGAATCGGATAAGTTTAAAGAATTGGGCAAAACATCTACCTGCTCGGCTTTTTTAGCTTCATCTAATTTTTGTATAATAGAAGAATCATCTAATAATACATTTTTATAGGTAGAAGTTTTTCGGCCTTTAAGGGCAATCTTCGATTTACCAAGCGGTGAAATATCTGCAATGAATTTATCTTTATATAAAAACCAAACAGAGTCGTTAATAGGCTTAAATTCCTGAATCATAGATAAGCCGCTAATAAAATTAATATTAGCATCTACCGATGGACGCATTGTAATTTTTTGAATAGAAAAAGTAGTATCGTGTATCCAGCAATCTCCTTCAAATACATTTTGCCCTTTTCGTTTTGGTGTAAACCGAAGATGCACAAATCGTTTTTTACTGATATACTGTGTATCTAATAATTTAAAATTATAGTAACTACTTCCATTATCATTAAAAGGACTAACAAATTGTTTATCAAAAACCGGAATAAAATTATTGTACACATTAATGTTTTGATATAGCCCGCCTAATTGTTTCACTAAACTTTCATTATCAATTCCATTGGTTCTGGCAGCTTTTATTATTTCTCTAACTCTGTGAGGATTTTTTTGATAATAGTAATCCGATAAGGTTTCGGTAAGGTAAGCCGGTAAAAAAGGTTTATCCTCAGAAGTAGAATCAATATAATTAAATACAAAATTAAGCGGCTTTAATAATTTATTTTGTTCTACTTTTTTATTAATATTTTCAATATCTAATTCAAGTCTGTTGTATATTTCATACGAAAAATTATCCCAATGTTCTTTATTATGCAATGCTTTATATTTCATAATTCTTTTCCAAAACCACAATGCTCTATTGTATTTTACTCGAACAACTGCTTCGTTTACCGGAGGCAAAACATCTAATTTAATTACGAGGGAAAGAGAATCTTTAGAATGAAGAAGCGGAATAAATACATCTTTATAGCCAACATTAGAAATTCTTAACGTGTCGTTGGTATACCATTTATCTAATATAAACGCAAATTTTCCGGCAGTATCCGTAACCATTCCAAATTTACTGCGCATAAACATTATTGATGCAAATTGAATTGGCTCATCGCTTTGCCTATCTTTAATTATACCGGTAATTATTTTTTGTTGGGCATGTATATTATTAAAATGTACCAATCCAATAAAGAAAATAAAAAAAAATATCTTATACTTTACAAACTTCTCCATCATATCTTGTTGCATGTTTAGCTATAACACTTAATTACAAATAGAACTTTTTTTATAAGAAAAAATAGAATGCTCGGCTTATTTAACATTATTATTACAGATGCTTATTTGCCGCAAAAGGTTTGCCAATGTTTAAAAAAAATATTGCAGAATATCATAATCAACTAAAATACTTCTCCTAAGTTTACAAAAAATCCTCTAGAATCTTTTTCACCAAATCCATAATCAATTGCAAGATTGGTACCCGAATATTTATTTAGTTTTATTCTAATACCCAATCCGTAACCGCCTTTTACATTATTAAATTCTTTAGATAAATCGGAAGAAAAATATTGAAAATTGGCGAATACTACGCCGCCCAATAATCCATTTCGAGATATTCCAAATCTATATTCATTTTCTATATAAAACATATCTCTACCTCTATATCTTCCTTGAATATATCCCCTCCCCGAATTGTATTGATCATCCCATCCGGTACTTGGCAATAATAAATATGGAGGAGATTTTTTGCTCATAGTAGTCCACCCCAAACCCCAAAATGCTAATATATTTTTAGAGTTTTCAGGGAAATGTGTATAGGTTCTCATATCAACTAATAGGGATGACCAATTGGCATCACTGCCTAAAGATTTTAAACTCGATCTATACACCATATTATAGTACCATCCTTTATCGGGATTAATTTGATTGGTGCGAGAATCGTACAAAAATCTTAGCGTTGGTCCTGAGGCCAATTCATTTGTTCCCAATTTATTGGTTAATACCCGGGCAACATTTCTTCGTAAAGAATCAATTGCTTCAATATTCCAAAACTGATCATAAAAGTATCCAACGCCGGCATACACATTTTTGGCTACTGAAAACATGACTGTTTGATGAAATTTTAATCCCGAAAAATTAATGGTATACCCTGTATTGGCATTAGAATCCGGGGCAAGAATTAAGCCCCTAACACCCAAACCATATATATCGGAAGGGTACTGAATAAATCTACAATCGGTAATAAAGTTTATCTTATTGTTTTTTGTCCAAATATTAATAATTAATGGTACAATACTTTGTTCATATTGCGAGTAAGTAAAACTGGTACTGATACTGGATATTTTTTGGTCGGGTGCTGCACCATTATAAAATGCTGCATTGCCACTTAGAATTCCTGCAAAACCTGTTTGCAACGTGTACCCTAATGCAGGAACATAAGAAAAAAGGTATTTACCAGGTTTTGGTTCTTCATTATTTTCTACCGCATTTTTATGCGCTGCAGAATTATGTTTAAACACATCTCTTAAATCTCTTTCGCTGGCACTTATAGTTGCAATGTTGGAAGCCGAATCCAATTGACAAAACACCTCATTTGTTACAATGAAAAAAAATAGAAAAAGAAGAAAACGCTGTATACCCAAAATAAAATAATTTTTCGAATAGATGATGTAATTAAGGGATATTTTACATATCCGTTAATATTTTTTTATAGCTAACAGTTATTCCTTTTATTAAGGAAGAACTAAAACCCTGATGTTCCATTTCGTTTAAACCGGCAATTGTGCATCCTTTTGGTGTAGTAACCTTATCAATTTCCTGTTCAGGATGTGTTTTTCTAAGTAATAATAAATCTGCGGCTCCTTTGGCTGTTTGTGCAGCAATTAAAGAAGCTGTTGCAGCATTAAACCCTATTTCAATTCCGGCCTGAATATCTGCTCGTATAAACCGTAAAGCAAATGCAGTACCACTGGCTGCTAAAACAGTAGCTGCATCCATTAATTTTTCTTCAATAAATACTGTTTTACCTAATTGATTGAATAAATCTTTTACATAGCTCATTTGATTATCGTTGGCATTATAACTGCAAACGCATGTCATACTTTGCTGTATAGCAATGGCAGTGTTGGGCATGGCTCTGAATATGGAGAACGATTCGTTCAACACCTCTTGAATATCTTTAATCCAAATTCCGGTAGCAACACTAATTAATACATGTTTTTTTGCATCAAGCGATGGTTTAATATCAATTAAAACTTCTCGTAACTGAAAAGGTTTAATTGCCAGAAAAATATAATCGGCAAATGCAACAGCTTCGTGGTTGTTACTACTAACTACAACACCTCTTTCGGCTAATTTATCTAAGGTTGAGGTATTTCTTTTGGTAATAATAATTTGCTCGGGCTGAATAAAATTACTTTCTATTAAACCTTCGGCTATGGCTGTTCCTAAATTACCTCCACCAATAATGGCAATTTTTTTATTCATATTTTTTACTGATGATTAAAAGTAGTGTAACTGTTTTAAATAATTTCTAACATACTCGTCAACACCTTGTTCTAAGGTATAAAACGATTGGGTATAACCGGCAGTACGCAACTTTTGCATATTGGCTTCTGTGAAATATTGATATTTATCTCTAATGTCTTCCGGCATATCAACAAATACTATATTCGGTTGTAAATCTAATCCTTTAAATGTTGCAACAGCTAAATCGTAAAAACTTCTTGCTTTTCCTGTACCTAAATTATAAAGACCAAGATCG
>JAKAJX010000058.1 GCA_021824855.1 Bacteroidota bacterium
ATACCAAATTACGAAGCCTCTTTAGCAATAACCGGAATGGTTGCAATAGAAATATCAGCTTTTTGAGTTATATGTGTGTCAAGCATTTCTCTAAAATCCATTTGATATAATTGATCTCCACTTAATATTAATATATACTCAAAATCTAAATTGCTAATATGCCGTAATGATTGCCGCACAGCATCGGCAGTGCCTTGAAACCATCCTGGATTATCGGGCGTTTGCTCTGCTGCAAGAATATCAACAAATCCAATACTGAAAGCACCAAAATGATAGGTATTTTTTATATGTTTATTAAGTGACGCCGAATTAAATTGTGTTAATACAAACATTCTGTTGATGTCTGAATTAATACAATTACTGATAGGAATATCTACCAAACGATACTTGCCTGCAATAGGAACTGCAGGTTTACTGCGGCTTGCGGTTAATGGGTATAATCTTGTACCTGCACCACCACCAAGAATTACGGCTACAACTGAGTCGGAAATTGCTTTCATATTTTCTTATTCTTTTAAATTAAAATTGAATATAGGTAAATTAATTATTTTAAAGTAGTATATACATTGGTATATTGTTGAACAGTGTTTTCCCAACTATGGTCTATCTTCATCATGTGCTTTCGCATCCAGTTGAAATGTGTTTTATCATCATACACTTCTACGGCTCTTACTATTGCATATAAAATATCTTCTACTGTTGCGTTGTTAAAACATATTCCAAAACCTTCCCAATCGCCCATATCGGTTACGGTATCTTTTAAGCCACCCGTTCTTCGTACCATTGGTATAGTTCCATAACGCAATGCATACATTTGATTTAATCCGCAAGGTTCTACTCTACTAGGCATTAATAAAAAATCGGCTCCTGCATACATTTGATGTGATAAAGTTTCATTATATCCTATTTCGGCACGATAATATTCAGGAAAAGCTGCATTCATTTTTTGCAGCTGATCTTCTACAAAAAAGTCGCCGGTGCCTATAATTAAGAAGCTTACTTTCCCTTTTAAATAATTTAAAGCTGCGTTAATTGCAGCGGGTAAAATATCTGCTGCTTTTTCACCTACTAATCTTCCAATAAATACTACTAAAGGCACTTCGCTGTTTAATGAAAATTTATTACACAAATCTAACTTGTTTTTATTTTTCCCGGTATTGATGGTGCTTATTTTATAATGATGGGTAATAAAACTATCAGTTTCCGGATTCCAAATTTCATTATCAATTCCATTTAAAATGCCAATACATTTTCCTTTTTCATATTCAAATAGTTTTTCTAATCCATTACTATTATATTTTAATTCATCCATATAACTCTGACTAACGGTAGTAACTTTCCATGCACATTTTATTCCGCTTGCTAAAGGATTAATCGTATTATTCCAATCTAAATCGCCCCACTTCCACGCATCCCATTCTGGCAATAAATTACTTCTATTCCATCCAAACCAACCTTGATATTGAGCATTGTGTATGGTTAATATAGTGGGAACCATATTAAGCCTTCTAAAAGCCAAAGCGTTTTTAAACATAAAAGGAATAAGAGCTGCATGATAATCGTGACAATGCACAACATCGGGTAAATTTTGCCACTGATTTATCCAATGTGTTACAGCAATTTGAAAAGCAACAAACCGATCTACATCATCATCATACCCATATATTTTTTCTCTGTCTAATAGTCCGTATATATCAATTAAATACAAATCAAATCCGAGCTTATTTGTTTTTTCTTTTATCACCGTATAATTAAAAAAATAATTACCCATATTAGTATAGCCTTTATAATCAATAACCCAATCGTTATTGTATAAAAATTTAGTTCTATACATGGGCATTACTACTTTTGCATTGTGGCCGGCTTTGCACTGGTATTTGGGTAATGCACCAACAACATCTCCTAATCCGCCTGCTTTTGCTACCGGATAACATTCAGCACTTACATGAATTATTTCCATAAACAACTTAATTAAAACCTTCTGAAGGTATAAATAAAACTGATATTATATAGTGAATTGTTTGATAATTATTTTTTGTTACTTAAAATACAATTTTAGAACAGTTTTTAATCTAAAAATGAATTTGTAAAATTTATTTTTTACTGCAAATAACTCTTTACATTTGTTTCAATTGCCAGCACAAATAAAATGTTTGTGTATATACAAAATCTACAACTTCTAAAAAACTAACAATGCTTCATCAACAACAACTCAACTTAGATTATTCTTAATCATTTACACCAATTATTACAATAACCTATTAACAACACTTACCAACAATTAATAAAATATTTTATGAGTACAGAAAAGAAAAATTATGCACTGCCTATTGCAATGATGTTTGCTTTATTTTTTATGATTGCTTTTGTTACCGGCTTACCAAGCCCCATGGGTGTTATAGTTGCTAAACAATTTAAAGCAACCAATTTCGAATCTCAACTTGGCTTTTTTGCCAATTTTATTGCTTATGCTTTTATGGGAATACCTGCCGGCATTATGCTAAAAAAAGTAGGATACAAAAAAACAGCACTTACTGCCATTTTTGTTGGCTTTGTAGGTGTTGGTATTCAATTTCTTTCAGGCAACTTAGGAAGTTTTTCAGTTTATTTAGCCGGTGCATTTGTTTCCGGATTTTCTATGTGCATGCTTAATACCGTAGTAAATCCAATGCTTAATACATTAGGTGGTGGTGGTAACAAAGGAAATCAGTTAATTCAGTTTGGAGGTTCATTAAATTCTATTGGAGCTACTATTACTCCCATGCTTGTAGGATATTTAATGGGTGAAGAAGCCGGACGTACCATAGAAAAAGCCAATCCTGCTTTATTTTTAGCTATGGGAATTTTTGCTTTGGCATTTATAGTTTTATTATTTGTTTCAATGCCCGAACCACACATGGAAAATAGCAATATTAAAAAAGAAAAAGAAACGCATAGTCCTCTTTCATTTCGTCATTTTATTTTAGGTGCTATTGCCATTTTTGTATATGTAGGAGTTGAAGTGGGCATACCAAGTACTGCTAATTTATTTATGACAACAGCCGCAGAAAAAGGCGGATTGAATATTGATGCTACCATTGCAGGTACCGTTGTTGGAACTTATTGGTTTTTAATGTTAATTGGCAGATTAGCCGGCGGTTCTGTAGGAGCTAAAATTTCGAGTAAAGCAATGATAACATTTTCAGCTTTATTAGGAATATTATTTCTGGTAATTGCCATTCTTAGTTCTGTTGATACGAAAGTGTATATGCCGGTATTTCAATCTAATTTTTCATTTGGCTTAGCTCAAGTACCCATCAGCATTATGTTTATAGTTTTATGTGGTATTTGCACTTCGGTAATGTGGGGTGGTATATTTAATTTGGCCGTAGAAGGCTTGGGAAAATATACAGCAGCAGCTTCGGGTATTTTTATGGTAATGGTTTGCGGTGGTGGAATTATTCCTTTATTACAAGGTTTTGTTGCCGATAAAACAACTTATATTTCAAGCTACTGGGTAATTTTTATTGGCATGACATACATTTTATTTTACGCACTCATTGGCAGTAAAAATGTAAATAAAGATATTGTGGTTAATTAATTCAAAAATTTTATACTCATTAAACCGAAAAGTTAAATATTATGGCTACAGCAATTTCAGACTCTTTTGCTATTGGAATTGATATTGGCGGAACCAATACCGTATTTGGCATTGTAGATATCCGCGGAAACATAGAAGCACGTGGTGCTATTTCTACAAAAAAACACGAACGTGTAGAAGATTTTATTGAAGAATTATACAAAGCAGTGATGCCTGTTATTGAAACAGTTGGAGGAAAAGATAAAATTAAAGGAATTGGTATTGGAGCCCCCAATGGCAACTATTACTCAGGCAATATCGAATATGCACCTAACTTAAGTTGGAAAGGTATTATTCCTTTATGCGACATGATTACCAAAAAATTCGATATTCCTTCTGCACTTACCAACGATGCCAACGCCGCAGCTATAGGCGAAATGCAATATGGTGCTGCAAAAGGAATGAAAGATTTTATTATGATTACATTAGGAACGGGCGTAGGAAGTGGTATTGTTGCTAATGGTCAATTAATTCTTGGACATGATGGCTTTGCAGGCGAATTAGGGCATACCATAATTATTCCGAATGGAAGATTACACCAAGGTACCGGAGCGCATGGTAGTTTGGAAGTATATTGCTCTGCCACAGGTGTTCGATTAACTGCTTTAGAAAAGTTAGAGCAAAATGCAACTACTCCATCATTAATGCGTAATTATACAAAAGATGAATTAGATAGTAAAGCCGTTTATGATTGTGCTATGGAAGGAGATCAGCTTGCATTAGAAGTATATGCTTTTACAGGAGAAGTTTTAGGAAGAGCATTAGCCAATTTTGTGATGTTCTCCTCTCCCGAAGCTATCGTTTTATTTGGTGGTTTAACAAAAGCAGGCGATTTAATTTTAAACCCAACCAGAGAACATTTAGAAGCCAATGTTTTACCAATTTTCAGAAATAAAGTAAAACTTATTTTCAGTGAATTAAAAGAATCTGATGCTGCAATATTAGGTGCTTCTGCATTAGTATGGGATATTAAATAAACTTTTTACATACCTAAATAATAATGCCCTTGAAATTATCAAGGGCATTATTATAAAAAGAACCTTATTTGTCTCTTACTTCAACAATTAAAAATTTCAAATAATTAGTATTATCCAATCCCCAAATAATGGGATGATCACTTGCTTGTGCATTAAAAACAACTTGTTTTATTTTTTTTCTTGCATCTTTAGCAGCCATTTCAATTGTTTGCAAAAACAAATCGGGTTGAACTAAATTGGTACAACTCGATGTAACCAAAAAACCTCCATTTTCAATTAACTTCATTCCACGCAAATTAATTTCTTTATATCCTGTAATAGCTTTTTGTATATTTTCTCTACTTTTTGTAAATGCAGGCGGATCAAGCATTACAACATCATATTTCTTTTCTTCTTTAGCCCAAATTTTTAATACATCAAAAGCATTCATTGCTTCGAATTTGCAAATATGAGCTAATCCATTTAGCTCTGCATTTTTGTTGGCCTGAGCTACTGCATTAGCACTAATATCTAATCCTAAAACCGATTTTGCACCATAATGTGCTGCATGAATTTCGAAAGTGCCGGTATAAGTAAATGCTCCAAGTACATTGGCATTTTTTACAATTTGCTTAATGGCTCTTCTATTATCTTGTTGATCTAAAAAATATCCTGTTTTTTGTCCGTTTTCAATATCCACATAAAACTGTAATCCGTTTTCTTTAATAACAATATTCGTATCAAATGCAGCAGATAAAAATCCTTTTAGTTGTGGTAGGCCTTCCAATTCTCTTACAGGAACATCATTTCGCTCGTAAATACCTTTAGGCGAAAATAGTTTTTGTAAAGCTTCAACAATAGCCGGCTTCCAAATATCTATTCCATACGCTAAAGTTTGAATTACAAAATAATCATTGAATTTATCAATAATTAATGCAGGTAATTCATCGGCTTCGCCAAAAATTAAACGACAATTTTCGGTGTAACCAATTTTTTGGCGGTATTGCCAAGCTTGTTCAATTTTTTTATAAAAAAATGAGGCATCAATTGCTTCATTTTTTCTGGTTAATAATCGAACAATAATTTGAGATTTCGGATTAATATATCCTCTTCCACAAAACTTTTCATCGGCATAATATATATCTACTATATCTCCGGCATTTACATTGCCATTAATTTTTTCAACTTCATTCAAAAAAATCCAAGGATGGCCATTAAAAATTCGATTGGCTATTTTTCGTTTTAAAAAAACTTTAGTCATACCGCAAAGATACGCTTAGTAAAAAGTTAATTACCAGAAACAACTAACGATACATAGAAATAATTTTCTGACAATTTTTCTTTTTCCATTGCTTGGCAAAAGAATTGAAGATATTGATTAACTTATTTAAAAATAACTATGGAAGAAAAAGAAATACTGAACAGTGAACCTGTTGAGAACAATAATGCTTTAAATACTGACGAAAATGCAGCCGGCTCAACACATTTAAACGAACCTGTGGCAGAAGAAAGTGAAATTGAAAAATTATTGCTTGAATTAGAAGAACAAAAAGATAAGTACTTACGCTTAATGGCAGAGTTTGATAATTTTAGACGCAGAACAGCCAAAGAAAATCTTGAATTACGCCAAACTGCAGCCAAAGACGTAATTTTTTCTTTATTAGACGTGTTAGATGATTGCGATAGAGCAGAAAAACAATTACAATCGAGCGAAGAAATAGAAAAACAAAAAGAAGGAGTTTTATTAGTATTTAATAAGCTAAGAAGCAGTTTGCAAAGTAAAGGGGTAAAAGCTATGGAAAGCATGCATTCGGAGTTTGATGTTGAGAAACATGAAGCAATTACCGAAATTCCGGCTCCATCAAAAAATTTACAAGGCAAAATACTTGATGAAGTTCAAAAAGGATATTATTTAAACGATAAAATTATTCGTTTTGCCAAAGTGGTTGTTGGCAAATAATTGCTTTATCAAAATGCAAGTGTGCAAATAAATTTGTATCACATTTGCACATTTAAAAATTGCATATTCACTCAAATTATGAAAAGAGATTATTACGAAATATTAGGTGTTTCAAAAACTGCTTCGGCCGATGAAATAAAAAAAGCGTATCGAAAAGTGGCCATGCAATTTCACCCCGATAGAAACCCGGGAGATAAAGCTGCCGAAGAAAAATTTAAAGAAGCAGCAGAAGCTTACGAGGTTTTAAGTGATACCGATAAGAAAGCTAAATACGATAGATATGGCCATCAGGCTTTTGCTCCGGGAATGGGCGGTGGCGGATTTCATGCCAGCAATATGGAAGATATTTTTAGCCAATTCGGAGATATTTTTGGCGAAGATATGTTTGGAAGCTTTTTTGGTGGCAGTAGCCGTAGAGGTGGTGGTGGTGGAAGAAGAGCTTCTGGTCAGCGAGGCAGTAATTTAAGAATTAAAGTTAAACTTACTTACGAAGAAATTGCAAAAGGCGTAACCAAAACAGTTAAAGTAAAAAAACATGTTTTTTGCAGCAATTGCAATGGCAGCGGTGCAAAAGATAAAGGCAGTGTACAAAATTGTACCACTTGTGGTGGTAGCGGACAAGTTAGAAAAGTTACCAATACTTTTTTAGGCCAAATGCAAACAGTAACTACTTGTCCAACTTGTAATGGAGAAGGTACCACCGTTACTGCAAAATGTAGTGTATGTAAAGGTGAAGGAAGGGTTTTTGGAGAAGAAACTATTTCTATTGATATACCAGCCGGTGTGCAAGAAGGAATGCAATTAAGTATGGGAGGAAAAGGGAATGCCGGCGAACGTGGAGGTGCTTCGGGCGATTTAATTGTGCAGATTGAAGAAGAACAACATGCTGAATTACAAAGAGACGGATTGAATGTTGCTTACGATTTACATATTTCTTTCCCTGATGCAACTTTTGGAACATCGGTTGAAGTGCCTACTATTGACGGAAGAGCTAAGATTAAAATTCCTGCTGGTACGCAAGGCGGAAAAATATTTCGTTTAAAAGGAAAAGGATTTCCTGAAGTACAAGGTTATGGACGAGGAGATCAATTAGTACATGTAAATGTATGGACACCACAAAATCTTACATCGGAAGAAAAAGCCATGTTAGACAAACTTAATGCCAGTGCTAATTTTAAACCACAACCCAGTAAAAGCGATAAAAGTTTTTTTGAAAGAGTAAAAGAAGCATTTAGTTAAATCGTTTTTTCTTTTTGTATTTATAATTATATACTTTTTGTGCTTTTTTTATCAGCTCAATAAATTCTTGCTGCTGCCTATTATTCACATCAATTGCGGCATTTGCAATATTTAATAGATTATCGTAATTAAAGCTTTTTGAATATTTAGATTGTTTTAGCAATTCACCCAGCATTACAATAGCAGTAGCAAACCTTACCGAAGCCGGCGCTTCGGTAAATAAAATAGGCTGATAAAGAGAAGAAAAATTTTCAATGCAATAAGTATTCTTTGGTGGAAGTTTATATTGCAAATTCATATTGGCCATTACCATATTGGCTTCAACATGCTCGGCAGTAACAATTTCAAATACTGCCATCATATTATGCCCACTCCCAATTTCGCCACCTTGCAATTCATTAGTTGTATCTGCCATTGATTGCCTTTTATTATCAAACCCAATTAGCCTATATTCTTTTACAATATTTTTATTGAACTGAATATTAAAATAAGCATCATTTGCTACAACAAACATGGTTTTAGCAAATTCGGCAATTAATACTTTTTCTGCTTCATCTATATTATCTAAATAAGCAAAATTGCCATTTCCTTTTTTGGAGAGTGTTTCTAATTTACTGTCTTTATAATTTCCCATTCCAACACCCAAACAAGTAAGATAAATACCACTTTGTTTTTCAAACAAAATCATATCTTCTAATTCCTTATCCGATGTTTGTCCAATATTAAAATCACCATCAGTAGCTAAAATAATTCTGTTATTCCCGTTTTTAATAAATGCTTTTTTAGCTATGTAATAAGCCGTACGAATGGCATTTTCTCCGGGAGTATCACCATCTGCATACAACGAATCAATTGCGTTTTTAATTTTTTGTTTTTCATTACCACTGATACGATTAAGTACTACCTGAACTCCGCCACCATAAGTTACAATTGAAATAGTATCTTTTTCTCTAAGGTTATTTACCAAGAGTTTGAATGCCGATTGCAATAATGGTAACCGATTAGGTCTATCCATTGACCCTGAAACATCTATTAAAAAAACAAGATTACTTGGCGGAACAGTATCTAAATTAATGGTAGGTGCTATAATATTTACAAATAGTAAATTGTTTTGGGCATTCCATGGGCAAGAGGTTACAAGCGTGTGATAGTTGAATTTATTGGTGGTTTTAATAGTATCAATAATTTTCAGATCAAAATAATTGAGCATTTCATCTATCCTAACAGCATCAACAGGCACGTCCATTTCGTTCATTAAAAATCTGCGGATATTACTATACGATGCTCGATCAATATTTAAAGAAAATCCGGTTTCAGGATAGGCCGATGCATCAATAAAATCATTTTCTATTAAACTGCTATAGCTCTCTCCAAATGATGAAATATTATTGCTGTAATTTGTTGCTAAGTTTTTAGTTTTTGAAGTAAGCTTATGTTTTACAGGAGCAAGTTTTTGATTTAAAATTTTCATAACAAAAACTTGGTAATTTCTGGCATCTATTAATTGATGTATTGTTTCATATCCATCGTAAAGCAAGGTAATAGAATCGGTTACTGTATTTAAAGCAATTCCAAAATTGCCATCATATCCGCTATTAAAAGGAAATGATCCTTTTGATTGAAGTATGATTTTAACATCGGGTAATAGTTTGCCTTTTTCATCTCTTACTTCGCCACGCAAATAATACTGGCCATTAGTGCTGAATGTAAAAAGAGCACCAACAATAACAAGTATTATCGAAGCAAGCTTCATATACGAGAGTTTAAATAAATACGCAATAAATGATAGGTTACATTATTCTATTCAATATGCAACTGATATATTTCAGGTATATTTCTTCCAAATCCATCATAATCTAATCCATACCCCACCACAAACTTATTTGGAATTGAGAAACAACAATAATCGATTGTAACAGGATATTCTGTTGCATCGGGTTTATGCAGCAATACGGCAATTTTTAATGAAGCAGGTTGCTGATTGTGTAATTGTGGTAAAAAACTATGTAAGGTTTTTCCGGTATCAATAATATCTTCTAAGATAACTATATGACGATTATTAATGTTAACATCCAAACCAATAGATGTAATAACATTACCGGTAGATTTAACGCCTTTATAGGAAGCTAATTTTATAAAACAAATTTCGGCCTCTATAGTTAGTTGCCTAAAAATATCGGATGCAAAAATGAATGATCCATTTAATATGGCAATGAATAAAGGATTTTTGTCTTTATATTCTTCAGATAAACTATTGGCCAACTCTTTTACTTTATGAAAAATAGTTTCTTGCGAAATAAATGGAACAAATTTTTTATCGAGTACTTGAATAACTGACATAGTTGTAGTATTTATTCGAAAGAGTTATTACTAAATTCATCTTGAGATGAAGTTACCAATGCAATGGTTTTTGGACTATTTGGAGCCTGATATCTTAAATATATTTTTTCGCCAATTGCAGGAAATGCATCTTTTTTTAAACTATTGTATTGCAATACATTTTCCATTCTCACACCTTCTCTTTGGCAAATATCGTATAACGATTCGGTTTTAGTTACCACATGAAAATCTTTATCTCCTTTTTTCAATTTTCTTTCTAAAAAAATTAATCTGCCTTTTGGCAAAATATTTATTTCGGGCATTTCATTAAACTCTAATAGTTTACTTAAACTTACTTGATATTGATATGCAATAGCCAATAAAGAAGTGCCGGCAGTTGCAAATATTACTTTAGAATGATTAATTGAAAAAATACCTTGTGGGTAATTATTAGTTGTTACAGAGGCAGTATTTCTATTACCGTTTTGATAATTGGTAAATATTTCAACTTCTTCTTTTTCCTCCTTCATTGGAGTAGGCGTTACTGATTGTTTTACGAATGTAGCATCGCTATTTTTTTGATTGCTATTTTTTGGAGATGAAAAATCGGCAACTACGCTATTGTTTTTGTTTGTTTGTTGCAATGCTGCAATAGTGTATTGATTTAAATTGTAATCGTTAATTATTTTTAATAGTCTTTGCGGATAATCTTTTTCAGTAGCATATCCTGTTTTCTTTAAACCATAAGCCCATCCTTCTATATCGGTAGGAGAAAGTGTAAATAAAGATGCATAATAAGGTCTGTTTTTTAAAAAATCTGAATGATCTCGAAATGAAGCTGCCGCATCGGGATATACTCTAAAACATTCATTTTTTTCGTCGTCATCATGATATACTTTATCGCCAGTCCATTCAGCTTTACATTTAATCCCAAAATGGTTGTTAGATTGTTTGCACAATTCACTTTCGCCATATTGCGATTCAAGAATACCTTGTGCTAAAGTAATTGCAGCAGGAACGCCACTGCGTTGCATTTCGGCAATAGCTATATTTTTATACATATTGATATAAGTATATCCTTTTTCAGTTTGTGCTGTTACTGCTACAACTACTGTAGAAAGTAAAAAAAATAGTATCAATAATTTTTTCATGTTCATTTCTTTTTAATCAGCATTAAGCCATCACGCATGGTAATTAATACTTGTTCTACAGTTACATCGTTTGCCACTTTTTCATTAAATGCCTGAATAGCCAATGCATTTTTGCCTTTTACCTTTTCATCTAAAACTTGCCCATGAAATAAAACATTATCAACTATTATCAATCCGTTGTTATTTAGCTTCGGCAAAACCAAATCGTAATAATCGCAATATCCTGTTTTATCGGCATCAATAAAAACCAAATCCCAAGTATAAGGCAATGTTGGTATAATATCCATAGCATTTCCGGAATGCAAATGTATTTGGTTATTATACTTCGAAATGCTAAAATTTTCTTTAGCGGTTGTAATTTCAGATGCTCTTAATTCAATTGTATGCAATTCTCCCTCCGGCTGTAGCCCTTTTGCAAGACATAAAGCGCTATAACCGGTAAAAGTACCAATTTCTAAAACGTATTTTGGTTGTAAAATAGTGCTTATGAAGCTTAAAAATTTTCCTTGAACCGGACTGCTAATCATAGAAGCATGTTCATGTGTAGCTATGGTGTGTTGTTGAATTTGTTGTAACAACCAATCGTCTGGCGAAGTATATTTTGCTGAATATGCTTCTACAAGGGGGTGAAATAATTCCATTCTTCAAAATTATGATTTTGCTTTAGCAGGCAAAGAGAAAATCCATAATCCTGCAAAAGTAATTAAACCATTAATAATTAATAGCTCCAATCCTATTTCAAATGAACCGAATAATTTGTTTTGAAAAGTATCAATTAAATAACAAATAATGGGTGAAGCCACACATATTATGGGAACAATTTGATCTTTTACTTTTCGATTGGTAATTATACCAAAAGTAAATAAGCCCAATAATGGACCATAAGTGTACGATGCTACTTTTAAAATAATTCCAATCATACTTTGGCTATCAATCCATTTATATACCATCACAAAAAATAAAAATAGTATGGCAAAACCAAGATGTACATTTTGTCTTATCTTTTTCTTTTTATCATCATTCCAATGAATATTTCTTTGCATTCCCAAAATATCTATACAAAAAGTAGAGGTTAAAGCAGTTATTGCTCCATCGGCACTGGGGAATAATGCGGAGATAAGTGCTATAATAAATATTACCGAAACAAAAGATGGCATGTGGTGTAAAGCAATTTCAGGAAATAGCTTGTCGCCTGTTTGAACAATATTTTGCTGATTAGCATATAAATATAACAAGCCACCTAAGAATAAAAATATTAGAATTACAACAGTTAAAATTAGGCCCATGGTAATAACATTTTTTTGAGAATCTTTTAATGTTTTTACCGAAATGTTTTTTTGCATCATTTCCTGATCCATGCCCGTCATGGTAATGCATATAAATGCACCTGCCAATATTTGTTTTACAAAAAATAATTTACTATTGGGATTAGTAAAAAATATGGTAGCGTATTTTTTTTCGGCCATTGCACTAATACTATCAACAACCGATAAATGCAAGCTGTTTAATATATAAATGCTGCAAATAATTAATCCTAATAACATAAAACTCGTTTGCAAAGTATCCGTCCAAACAATAGTTTTTACGCCACCTTCATACGTGTATAAAAGAATCATTAATAAAATAATTAAAGCAGTAGCCCAAAAAGGAATATGCAAATTTTCGAGTATAGCATCTTGCAAAATTTTAACCACCAAATACAATCGGGAAGTGGCACCCAGTACTCTTGACAGTATAAAAAAACTTGCTCCTGTTTTATATGAGGCAAACCCTAATCTGGTAATTAAATAATTATAAATAGACGTGAGATTTAACTTATAATACAAGGGCAATAAAACATAAGCTATTACTACATATCCTATTAAATAGCCTATTGTTAATTGAAAATAAGCAAAAGATTCTTTAGCAACTGCCCCCGGAACGCTTACAAAAGTTACACCACTTAAAGAGGTACCTAACATTCCAAATGCAACCAACATCCAATGGCTTTTACGATTGCCAATAAAAAAAGAATCGTTATTGCTATTTTTTCCTGTATACCAAGCCACTGCCAATAGCAACAAAAAATAAATAAATACAAATGAAAATAAAAGTAATGATGACATATACATTAAGATATAAGCAACAAAATAAAAACTTTAAGTTAAGTATTGCAAGATTATCTCTTCAATCAAACAAATTACAGTTAATTTGTTAGTAAAATTTATTCAATGCAATATAAAAGTATAGCAGTTTTTTGCGGCAGCAAAACAGGCAATAATTCATTATACGCAATGCATGCAAAACAATTGGGCGAATTATTGGCAAAGAATAATATTACTTTAATTTATGGGGGTGGAAAATCTGGTTTGATGGGCATTTTAGCCGATAGTGCTATGAGCAATCAGGGTAAAGTAATAGGAGTAATTCCTGAAATTTTATCTCAATGGGAATTACAAAATAATACCATTTCGGAATTGCATATTGTTGCCGATATGCATACCAGAAAAAAAATGATGTATGAATTATGCGATGCAGCAATTATACTTGCCGGCGGCAATGGAACATTAGATGAATTGTTTGAATTAATTACTTGGAATACATTAAAAATTCATGAAAAAAGAATTATGATTCTTAATTCTAACGGATATTATAACCAACTAATTGCTCACCTTTACACAATGCAGCAAGAAGGTTTTTTACACGAAAATTGGGAAGATAGAATTGCTATATACACAACACCTACAGCTATTTTCGACGACCTTTACCCGTGTTAATATAGAAATTAAATCCGGCTCTAAATACCGGTAATGCTGCGTTGCTATAAACATCTCTATAAGGAGAACTGGGATCTGTAAGCAAATCCATCATTATAACAGTATAAAAATTACTTTGTCCTATAATTCTTTGTGCATATCCTATACCCGCTAAAAAACTATTAGATTGTGTTCCATATTTCGAACCCAAACCACTGCCCATATCGGTTAAAGTATAATCTATCCAATTATGCTCAAATTGCCCTTGGAAAAAAAATTGGTTTAACGGATATACTCTAATATAAGGGCCTCCGCCATAATTAAACATCCTTTGCCTTGTATTGTTGTTGTAATAAGGATCGGCTCTTACAGAGGTATAATTTAAATTAATAGCAATACCGGCATCGAGCCATGGTGTTAACGAATAACCAATTTCGGGTGTGCCACCAACATTAAACGAATAACTTCCAAAACCCAAAGCTAAACTTCCACCTGTATATAGATTTTCTTTTTTAAAGCCATTTTGTGGAGGAAGATTTTCCTGATCATTATATATAGGAGGCATATTATGATATTGCGCCAATAAAACAGAGCTAATACAAGCAAATGAAATGAATAAAGCAATTTTTTTCATGATAAGATATTTATGCAAACTTCAACTAAATTATTAATCAAAAATTTTTCCGGCATTTAAAATATTGTTAGGATCGAAAATTTGTTTAATTTTTTTCATTAATTGCAAATTGGTTTCTTCAAAAACAATATTCATATATGATTTTTGTATTAACCCTATGCCATGTTCTCCACTAATTGTTCCTCCTAATTTCTTAACTTCTAAAAATAACTGTTGTAAAATAGCATTCATTGTTGCATTCCCATAACTATTTTTTATGGTTGGGTGATTAATACGAATATGTAAATTACCATCGCCGGCATGGCCATAACATACTACATCAAATCCATTATCAATTCCTAATTTTTTTACTGCTTTAATAAGTTTAGGCAACTCTGCACGCGGCACTACAGTATCTTCTTCAATAGTATATCCGCTTAGTTTTACAGCTTCTGCTACTTTTCTTCTTAGTTTCCATAATTCGTCTTTTTGTTGGGTATCTTCGGCAAATAAAATTTCTCCCGCTTCATATTGCATCAACAATTCGGTAATAGATTCAATCTCATTCATTAAAACTTCTTTGTTATTACCATCTACCTCAATAATTAAATGAGCTGCTGTATCGCTACTTAATAAAGTCAAATTAGAATCTACATATTTTGCTGCAATTGTAAGTGCATCAATTTCAATTAACTCCAATGCACTTGGTATAAATCCGGCACGAAAAATAGCACTTACGGCTTCACTTGCTTTTTCTAAAGAGTGAAATGGAGCTAATAACAACAAATCGAATTGCGGATAGGGTATTAGTTTTAAAACAATTTTAGTTACAATAGCCAATGTACCTTCGCTACCAATAATTAATTGTGTTAAATTATATCCGGTAGCATTTTTTAAAACGTTAGCTCCCGTCCATATTATTTCACCTGTTGCTAATACCACCTCCAAATTCAATACATAATCTTTCACTACACCATATTTAACAGCTTTTGGTCCGCCACTGTTATGTGCAATATTACTTCCTATAAAACAACTTCCTTTACTACTTGGATCGGGTGGATAAAATAATCCTTTAGCTTTAACAGCATCTTGCAAAACTTCCGTAATTACACCGGGTTCGGTGGTTACTTGTAAATTTCTTTCATCAATTTCAATAATTTTATTCAACCGTTCCAAGCTTAAAACAATACCACCTAAATGTGGCAATGCTGCACCACTTAAACCTGTACCTGCACCACGCGGTGTAATTGGAATTTTAAATTCGTTGCAAATAGTAACAATGGCAGCAATTTCCTGAGCAGTAGCCGGTTTCACTAAAACATCCGGAAAATAGATTAAGTTCTCAGTTTCATCATGCGCATAATTTTTTAAACTATCTGCATCTACAAAAACATTATCCTTGCCTATTATTTGGCATAGCCGATCAATAATGATTTCTGTAATATGCGAAGCTTTCATTCCTTAAAAATTTAGTTGCTATTTATTGTAAAAATAAAGATTGGCATGTACATGTTTACAATAAAATTTTTAATTGAATGAATACTTGGAATACTTTTATTGTATAAAATTTATTGTATGAAAAAAATGGGTTGGTTTTTATTGATTG
>JAKAJX010000169.1 GCA_021824855.1 Bacteroidota bacterium
ACAGTTAAAACCGCAGAGGAATTACGTCTTACGTCCGAAGAATTTGAACTCATTCAACAAAAACTCGGTCGTACCCCCAATTTTACTGAGTTATGTGCATTTAGTGGTATGTGGAGCGAGCATTGCAGTTATAAAAACTCTATTAAATGGCTTAAAACCTTGCCCCGTAATGGAGGCAGAATGTTGGTAGCAGCCGGAGAAGAAAATGCAGGATTGATGGATATGGGCAATGGATTTGGTGTGGTATTTAAAATTGAATCGCACAATCATCCCAGTGCTATTGAGCCTTTTCAGGGTGCAGCAACAGGAGTGGGAGGTATACAACGAGATATTTTTACCATGGGTGCAAGACCAATAGCTTCTTTAAATAGTTTACGGTTTGGTAATTTAAGCGATGTAAAAACCCGTTGGTTATTGGCAGGTGTGGTGCATGGTATTGGTCATTATGGCAATTGTTTTGGCGTGCCAACAGTGGGCGGAGAAATTTATTTTGAAGATTGTTACCATACCAATCCTTTGGTAAATGCCATGAGTGTAGGAATAATGGAAGCAAAAAAAATGATTAGTGCTACAGCAAAAGGCGTAGGTAATCCTATTTTTTTTGTAGGAAGTGCCACAGGAAAAGATGGTATTGGAGGTGCTTCTTTTGCATCGGCTAATATTACGGAAGAAAGTACAGAAGATTTGCCGGCAGTACAAGTTGGAGATCCTTTTCAAGAAAAAAAATTATTAGAAGCTTGTTTGGAATTGGCAGAAACCGATGCCATTATTGGTATGCAAGATATGGGTGCGGCAGGTATTATTTGCAGTACCGCCGAAATGAGTGCAAAAGGCGGTGTGGGTATGCGAATTGATTTGGATAAAGTGCCTACACGCCAAAAAAACATGAAAGCATGGGAATTGTTATTAAGTGAGAGCCAAGAACGAATGTTAATTTGTGTGCAAAAAGGGAAAGAAGCCATTGTATTAAAAATATTTGAGAAATGGGATTTGCCTTGCAGTGAAATAGGAGAAGTTACCGATGATGGCATTTTGCATTTTTATATGAATGGCGAATTAGAAGCCGCTATTCCGGCGGAAGAATTGGTTTTGGGCGGAGGAGCTCCTCAATACACTCGTGAATATATCGAACCAAAATATTTATCGCTGATTGCTGATTTTAAAATGTCGGATGTGGAGGATATTGCAAGCGAAGTAGAATTAAAAAATACAGCAGAAAAAATTATTCAAATCCCTAACATTGCCAGCAAAAGATGGGTTACGGTACAATACGATAGTATGGTAGGTGCTGCTAATGCAAGTACCAATAGTCCAAGCGATGCCTCTGTGGTATTAGCAAAAGGAACAGGGAAAGCTTTAGCTATTACTACCGATTGTAATAGTCGTTATGTTTTTGCCGATCCTGAAAAAGGTGCAATGATGGCCGTTGCCGAAGCAGCACGTAATATTGTTTGCAGCGGTGCTGAGCCGATTGGAGTTACCAATTGTTTAAATTTCGGAAATCCGTATAACCCTGAAGTATATTATCAGTTTGTAAAAGCGGTAACCGGAATGGGAGAAGCCTGTAAAAAATTTAATACTCCTGTTACCGGAGGTAATGTGAGCTTTTATAATCAACATCCCGAAGGGGCAGTTTATCCAACACCAACAATAGGCATGGTAGGTATTTTAGATGATTTTGAAAACAGAATGACATTGGATTTTAAAGAAGCAAGTGATGTGATTGTATTAATTGGTACACAGCAAAATGATATAGGCTCATCGGAATATTTGCATAAAATAAAAGGAGTGGAATATTCTACTGCACCTTATTTTAATTTGGATGAAGAATATCAAATGCAACAATTTGTTTCATCAATCATCAAACAAAAATTAATTCAGTCGGCCCACGATATCAGCGAAGGAGGATTGATTGTAACGCTGTTGGAGAAAGGGTTTAATCGTAATCTCGGTTTTGATATTACTGCCGATACAGCCGGTTGTAGAAAGGATGCTTTTTGGTTTGGCGAAGCACAAGGCAGGGTGGTAGTTACTGTAAAAAAACAGGACATGGAAAATTTAGTTGCTAAATTAACAGATGCAGCAATCAATTATACCGTATTAGGAGCTGTTACTGCATCGGCCATTACGGTAAATAATTTAAATTGGGGTACCATTACTGAGTGGAAAGAAAAATATGATACAGCTATTGAAAAAATAATTAATAAGCAAAATGAACCAATCATCCATAACTAATCAACAAGTAATTATTGTTACCGGTGCTGCGGGTTTTATTGGCTCGTGCATGGTTCAATTCTTAAATGATAATGGATTTGAAAATTTAATTTTAGTAGATGATTTTGGCGTTGAGGAAAAAAGGAAAAATTGGGAGTCGAAAAAATTTATTCAAATTGTAGAACGACATTATTCATTTCAATGGCTTAAAGAAAAAGAGCCATTGGTAGAAGCTGTAATACATTTAGGAGCAAGAACCGATACCACCGAATTTAATTATGCGGTTCACGAAGAACTTAATGTACAATACTCGAAAAATATTTGGAATTATTGTACAGAAAAAGCGATTCCGTTTATTTATGCTTCTTCTGCTGCAACCTACGGTGCCGGCGAATTTGGGTATGATGATTCGCATGAATTACCATTTAAATTGCAACCTCTTAACCCTTATGGTATTAGTAAAAATGAATTTGATAAATGGGCTTTACTGCAAACTTCACATCCACCTTATTGGACGGGCTTAAAGTTTTTTAATATTTATGGTCCTAATGAATATCATAAAGCTCGAATGGCAAGTGTAATTTGGCATTCATTCAATCAAATTAAAAAAGATGGAGTAGTAAAACTATTTAAAAGCCACCGACCGGATTTTAAAGATGGTGAACAATTACGCGATTTTGTATATGTAAAGGATTTAGTAAAAGTGATGTTTTGGATGTATGGATTAATGATTAATAAGCAATGGAAAGTGGAGCATAATGGTCTTTATAATTTAGGTACAGGAAAAGCAAGAAGTTTTTACGATTTAGCTGTTGCAACATTTAAAGGATTAGATTTACAACCGAATATAGTATTTGTTGATATGCCGGAAGACATTAGAGATAA
>JAKAJX010000157.1 GCA_021824855.1 Bacteroidota bacterium
GTATCTGATTTTATTAAAGCCGGAAGAGATTTAGGTGTTTTTGTGGGTCCTGGCCGTGGTTCAGCAGCAGGTTCTGTAGTTGCGTATTGTATTGGCATAACCAATATTGATCCAATTAAATACAATTTACTGTTTGAAAGATTTTTAAATCCGGATAGAAAATCAATGCCCGATATTGATACAGATTTTGATGATGAAGGGCGACAAAAAGTAATTGATTATGTAGTAGATAAATACGGTAAAAATCAGGTTGCTCAAATTATAACTTATGGCACTATGGCAGCCAAAATGAGCATTAAAGATGTTGCACGTGTATTAGATTTACCATTGGCAGAAAGCAATGCCTTAGCAAAATTAGTTCCCGATAAACCCGGAACAGATTTAGGCAGAGTACTTACAGCACCAATTACTTCGAAAGAAGCAAAAGATGGAGAAAAAAGTTTGGAGGAAAAAGAAGCCTTTGCGCCGGATGATATTGAAAATATTAAACGATTACGTGAAATATATCAGGGCAATGATATTAGAGCTCAAGTACTAAAAGAAGCTGAAAGATTGGAAGGAAGCGTACGTAATACAGGTATTCATGCAGCAGGAATTATTATTGCACCAAAAGATTTAACAGAATTAATTCCGGTTGCAACTGCGAAAGATTCTGATTTATGGGTTACACAAATAGAAGGTAGTACCATTGAAGATGCAGGTGTAATTAAAATGGATTTTTTGGGTTTAAAAACTTTGTCCATATTAAAAACTGCATTAGAACTAATTGAACTAAATCATCATACAAAAATTAACTTAGACACTATTGCACTGAATGATGAAAAAACATTTCATTTATACCAACGTGGCGAAACCAATGGAACTTTTCAGTTTGAAAGTATAGGAATGCAAAAATATTTACGCGAACTAAAACCCGATAAATTTGATGACCTAATAGCCATGAATGCATTGTACCGTCCGGGTCCTATTGCTTATATTCCTAAATTTATTGCACGCAAACATGGCAAAGAAAAAGTTGTTTATGACCTCCCTGAAATGGAAGAGTATTTATCCGATACGTATGGCATTACTGTGTATCAAGAACAAGTAATGTTACTTTCTCAAAAACTGGCCGATTTTAGCAAAGGCGATGCAGATGTGTTGCGTAAAGCAATGGGGAAAAAACAAAAATCGGTATTGGATAAAATGAAATCGCAATTTATTTCAGGTGCTTCTGCCAAAAATCATCCCGCAGAAATACTCGATAAAATTTGGACTGATTGGGAAGCATTTGCACAATATGCATTTAATAAATCACACTCAACTTGTTATGCTTTAGTTGCGTATCAAACTGCTTATTTAAAAGCACATTATCCCAGTGAATATATGGCTGCTGTTTTAAATCATGCAGGAGCAATTGAAAAAATAACCTTCTTTATGGAAGAGTGTAAGAGAATGGGCATAACAGTTTTAGGACCAGATATTAACGAATCGCTACAAGGATTTGCTGTAAATAAAAAAGGTGAAATACGTTTTGGTCTAGGAGGATTAAAAGGTGTAGGAGAAAATGCTATTGAAGATATTATTACTGAACGAAACAAAAATGGTCAATATACCGATATATTCGATTTTATAAAACGCATTAATCAGCGTACTGTAAATAAAAAATCTTTAGAAAGTTTAGCTTATGGAGGTGCATTTGATTGCTTCCCTTTACTACACAGAGCACAATATTTTTATTTGCCGGATGGAGATAAAACAACCGGTATTGAAAAAATTATTAATTATGGCCAAGCTCAAAATCAAATAAAAACAGGTAATTCAAATACTTTATTTGGAGATTTACCCGAAGCTATTCAAGTACCAATTCCTAAAATACCCAACTGCCAACCATGGACATTAACAGAAAAGTTAGAACACGAAAAAGATGTAACAGGCATGTTTATGAGTGGGCATCCTTTAGACCATTTTAAATTCGAATTAAAATATTATGGCATCATGCCATTATCCGACTTTAATGAATTTAAAGAATCATCAACACTCGCGGCAGCAAATGCAGGAAAACCTTTTAGAATTGCAGGTTTAGTAATTGATGTGCAACACAGAGTAACTAAAACGGGAAAGAATTTTGGTTCATTTGTTATTGAAGATTTTAGTGGCAAAACCGATTTTGTATTATGGAGTGAAGAATATATTCGTTTTCAGAATTATTTAGAAAAGGGACAAAACATTGTAATTAACGGCTTTTTCAGAAATAGGTTTAACCAGCCAAATGTTTTCGAATTTAAAGTAAGTAATATTTCGTTATTAGAAACCATCAAACAAACATTAACTAAAAGCATTGAACTTAATTTAAACCCAATTTCAATTACCAAAGAATTTCTTGTTTTTATAGAAAAAAATGTAAAAAAACATCAAGGAAAAACACTTCTAAAATTTACCATTGTAGAGCCGGTTGAAAACCTGAAAATAAGTTTATACAACTACGAAAAAGGATTTGAAATGAATGAAGAAATGGCCGAATTTTTATTAAACAATCCCGAGGTTGAGGTAACTATTGGATTAGCCAATTAATGTGTTTTTTTGTACATTTTGCATAACCAATTATTTATTAATTCGCTTAATAACTATTTCAACTTTTCTGTTCATCCATGAAATTATAGTTCCATCTTTATTGGTAGGTACTTCTCTATCTTTATAAGCAACTTTAGGCTGCGTAACATTTAAATTTCTGCTTTGTAAATAAGCAATAACAGCATCTACTCTATTTTTAGCAAGAATTAAATTTCTCGATATTTTTTCGGTAGAATCGCTATATCCTATAAAAGCTATAGAAGCATATTTACTTGAATCTTTCAAAGTTTGAGATACCAGTTTATCTAAAATTGAAAAAGCACTACTATTTAACTGATCGCTATTATAATCAAATAGTATAGTATACAATGTACTATCATTATTCACATAACTAAAAGCGGTATCGGAATAAGATTTTACTACAGCAGGCTTTTTCTTAAACGCATATCTGTAAATATTTCTTTTAAATGGTTTAGAAAGATATATTTCAGCTCTTCTACTCATCCATGTAATAATATGGCCTTCTCGCATAATAGGCATTTCTTTACCAAAATATTGCACCTTTAATAACGAATCGGGCACACCTTTGGTTTTTAAATACGCAGCAATTACTTCTGCACGTTTTTTAGATAATTGAATATTAAATTCTTTACTTCCGGCATTATCGGTATAGCCGCTAATGATAACAGAAATATGTTGATCTTGATAAGAAAGCAGCTTTTGTGCCAGCTCATTTAAAGCTGTAAAACCAGATGACAGTATTTGTGCACTGTTATAATTAAAATAAAAAGTAAGGTAAGGATTGGTTTTATGCAAACTATCATAATTATCGGCACCTTCTTTAGCCACTGCTTTATTTTGTACAGCTTGCAGTTTTAATAATGAATCTTCTCTTGCCTCATTTGCTTTTTGGGCAAAATATACTGAAGAATCTATGGCAACTTCGAATGCCCATTCACCTTTATTTATTTCGGCTGCCAATCTATCGGTATTAATTGTATACGATGCAGTTGTAATATTTTTACCCTTAGCAATAAATTGATAAGTATGATTAGGCTTTACTGTAAATGCATAATGCCCCGATGCACCCGTTCGTAAACTATCCATTCCTACAGGAGCTATTCCATCATCAACTAAATATTGCGAAACAATGATATTAGCCAACCCTTTTCTATTTTTGCTATCAACAATAATACCTTTAAGCGGATAAAAAATGGGGTGATACTCTAACTTATAAATATCATCATTACCATTTCTATTCGACGAAAAATAGTTACCATCAGTACTACTTTTAAAAATACCAAAATCATTAAATGCACTATTAACAGGAAATCCTAAATTTTTAGGCACCCGCCCTATTCTTTGTTTTAAATTCACTTCATAAATATCCATTCCACCTAATCCGTCGGGCATTGCATCAGAACTGTAATACAAAGTATCATTAAATATAAATGGAAACATTTCATTCCCCGGCGTATTAATAGGTGCTCCAACATTAAGAGGCAACTGCGACCAAGTATCTCCAAATCTATCTACATAATAAATATCGGCTTTGCCCATTCCGCCTAATTTATCACTAACAAAATATAGTTTATTGCCGTCTTTTGTTATTGCAGGATGATAACAATTATAATATTTACTATTAAAAGGTAATTTTTTTACATTTTCAAATTTGCCTTCTTCATTTATATCTGCCTCACATATTTCATACATAATTGCTGAGGTTTGTTGCGTGCGTGTAAAAAAAACTTTTTTCCCATCAGCACTAAAACATAAAGGACCATAATGATAATTAACTGAAAAATCTTTCAACGTTTTTTTGAAAAAATTTTTATGAAACTCTTTTAAATAATAATTGGCTTTTGAAAGTGGCGAGTATTGTTTTTTTATCAACTCAATAGTAGGCATTTTATATACATTAGGTATATATAAAACATGGGTATATCCTAACTTACCATCCCAACGAATATCATGCCTTCCATGCCCAACAAAAGCCGCATTGGTACAAAAAAATAATCCACGATTAAATATGGTTGGAGCAAACTCATGTTCCGATGTATTTAAAAGCATTAAGCCTATTTGCCAATCGGCCGAATCTTTATATAAAAGCATTTGAGCTTTTGTAGTATCCAACTTATTTTGAGCATAAGCCATACTACTTATACAAAGTATAAGCAATGAAAATAAAGCCTGTATAAAAGTTGACCTATACCGCATTAAGTAGATAATGTTTTCATAAATAGTATATTCTATAAAACTATGAAAATATTTCTTTATGAATTTCCGAATATTTAACCAGAAAACTAACAACCTACATAAATGTGGATATAATATTAAGCAAAAATTAATCCATCCACAAAAGAGGATAACTAGTTACGTAAAAGAAAATACAGTCAAGTATTTTTGTTTAAAATAATCTGTTTATGAAAATTTTTTCTATACTACCTATTAGTTTATTATCGCTGGTTGGTTTTATCAGTTGCAATAATGCCACTTCAAAAAATGAAGGAAAAAAAGATTCAACGGCTATTCAACCTGCCAAACCACTACCCGGAAGTGTAATAAAATATGATAGCTCTAAAAGATACATATTTTTAACATGGGACGATTCTCCTCAACCACCGGGCACCATTAATTGCAAAGCAATTTTTCATAAAGAAGGTATTAAAGCAACATTTTTTTCTGTAGGATTTAATCAGGTTGGTCCACTGAAAAAAAGGTTAATCGATTCTATTCGCAATGCTTACCCCGAATTTTTATTAGCCAATCATAGTTTTACGCATGGTTTTAATGATAAGTATGCAAAATTTTATTCGCTTACCGATAGTGCATATTCCGATTTTATGAAGAATGAAAAAGAATTACAAATTCCTGTAAAAATTATTCGCTTACCCGGCAATAATACATGGGCTTCTAATGGCAATATTCATGGACAAAAAGCTGAAAACCCTTTAATTAAAAGATTAGATTCTGCAGGTTATACCATTATAGGATGGGACATTGAATGGGGACAAAACGGAAAGAAAAAAGAACCAAAAGAAAGTGTTGTTGAAATGATTAAAAGAGTGAATCAAAAATTTGATGATGGCAGTACTAATGAACAAAATATGATAGTTATTCTATCTCACGACAGGTTATTCGAGAAAAAACAATTTGCCGATTCTTTGGAAACATTTATTTCAGAATTAAAAAAAGATCCAAGAAATGTTTTCGAAACTATCGATCATTATCCTTCTCTTCAGAGAAAAAAATAATATTCCTATTTAAAAGAAAGCCTCGCAATTGCGAGGCTTTCTTTTATGCTTCAATTAATTCGGCTTCTTTTTTATAGGCATCAGCCAGTTTCTTTTGTAAATCAAACGGAACAGCTACATATTCGTTAAACTTAATTTTAAATCTGGCTCTTCCTTGTGTTAAGGAACGAAGTGTAGAAGCATATCCATACATTTCTGCTAAAGGAACTTTTGCTTTAATTACCGTAAAATGACCTTCGGTATCAAAACCTTCTACCATTGCACGACGAGTTTGCAAATCGCCCATAATATTTCCTGTTAATTCATCAGGACAGGAAACAGTTAAATAGTATATGGGTTCCAGCAACAATGGATCTGCATGCTGAAATGCATCTTTAAACGCCATTATTCCGGCTGTTTTAAAAGCCATATCATTACTATCTACGGGGTGCATTTTACCATCGTACACACTAACACGAATATCTCTTACATAAGAACCTGTTAATGGACCTTCTACCATTTTTTCCATTACACCTTTTAAAATAGAGGGTAAAAATCTTTGGTCAATAACTCCACCTACAATACAGTTAAAATACACTAATTTACCACCCCAGTTTAATACATGTTCTTCCCTTCCTCTAATATTTAATCCGGATGGGTCGGGCATTCCATCGTACCATGGTTCAATTCGCAAAGTAACTTCACCAAATTGCCCCGCTCCGCCCGATTGTTTTTTGTGCCTATATGTTGCATCGGCAGATTTGCGAATGGTTTCTCGATAAGGAATTCTTGGTTTATTAAACTGAACATCTAATTTATATAAATGCTCTAATTTCCATTTAATAACTGCCAAATGCATATCTCCTTGGCAATGCAGTAAAGTTTGTTTTAGTTCTGAAGAAACTTCTACTTGTAACGTAGGATCTTCTTCTTTTAGTTGATGTAAAGCATTAGCCAACTTTTCTTCCTCCCCTTTTCTTGTATTTGAAATTGCTACACTCATCACCGGCGATGGGAAAACAATAGGAACTAACTCTACTTGCTTACCTTTTTCGTGTAATGTATTATTGGTATGTGTATTTTTAAGTTTTAAAGTTGCTCCAATATCGCCTGCCACCAATTCGGTTACAGGTACCCGTTTATTTCCTTCTACTACAAATAGTTGATTAAGTTTTTCTGCTACATTGGTATTTTCATTTACCAATTCCATTCCGGCTTTTACGGTACCGGAATATACTTTAAAGAAACTTAAATCGCCAATATGAGGTTCTGAAACAGTTTTATAAACAAATATGCAAACGGGTGCAGTGGCATCGCAAGGAATAATTCTATCGTCAACCGTTTTTTGAGGAGCCATTTCGTTAGCAGGCGGACAAACATTATCAATAAATCCCATTATCCTACCTGCGCCCATATTGCGTTTGGCCGAAATACAGAATACAGGAAAAATATCGTGCTGTATCATGGATAGATGTAATCCCTGTTTCATTTCATCCTCAGTTAATTCGCCTTTATCAAAATATTTTTCCATGAGGGTTTCATCGTTCGATGCTATGGCTTCTATTAACTCTTTATGTAAAGTTTCTGCTTTCTCTTTTTCAGAATCGGGAATGGGTAATTTTTCCGGTTTTCCACCTTCGGTTGAATATTGATATAATACCATATTTAAAACATCTACAATGGCATTAAAACCCAATCCTTGATTTAACGGATATTGTACAACGGCTACATTAGCGCCAAAATGTGTTTTAGCTTCTCGAATTGTTTTATCAAAATCGGCTTGTCCATTATCTAATTGGTTTACTGCAAAAATCATTGGTGTTTTAAACTTATCGGTATATTCCCAAATAATATCGGTACCTACTTCTACACCCATTGCAGCATTTAATAACATAATACCGGTATCGGCAACACGCAAAGCACTAATTACTTCGCCCGAAAAATCATCATAACCGGGTGTATCTAAAATATTTATTTTAAACCCTCGCCAGCGAGTATGTAATAATTTTGAATAGATAGAATTACCACGTTCCTGCTCTAATTCGGTATAATCGGCAACTGTATTTTTTTCTTCAATAGAACCACGGCGATTAATTAAACCGGCTTCAAACAACATACATTCAGCCAATGTTGTTTTGCCGCTACCCGAGTGTCCAAGCAACGCAATATTTTTTACGTGTGCGGTATCAAATTCTGGCATAGCAAAAGTTTTAAATTATAAAAATGTAGATACTATTATGGCACTTATTCCTAATTAGTGCTATAAACAACCAAGTTAAATTTACTTAAATAGTTTAAAAATGAGTATTATCATCTTTCATAAACTTTATTCTTCGTAGATAATTAATAATTTCACGGCAATTCATTAGCGTATGCATCAACATTCTATTTCAATTGCTACTTTATCTGATATTGATGAGATGGTAACTTTAGTAAATAGTGCTTACAGAGGAGAAACATCGAAAAAGGGATGGACTACCGAAGCCGATTTATTAGATGGTATTAGAACCGATAGCGATAGTATTACTGCTCTTATGAGTAATGCCAATAATACCATTCTAAAATATTCAATTGATAACAGCATAGTTGGTTGTGTTCTTTTAGAAAATCAACTTACCCAATTATATTTGGGAATGCTTACAGTAAACCCGGAATTACAAAATAAAGGAATAGGAAAAAAACTGTTAGCCGCTGCTGAAATATTTGCCAAAGAACAACAATTAACCACTATTACCATGAGTGTTATATCTATAAGAAAAGAATTAATACAATGGTATTGTAGTAAAGGATATCATTTAACAGGAAAAACAAAACCATTTCCTATTGATAAAAGATTTGGCATACCTAAACAAAAATTAGAATTTGTACTACTTGAAAAAGTAATAACTTAAACCACGATAATTCTATCGCACGCAATAATTACTAACCAATATTTTGAAATAAGTGCAAAAAATCAGGCTTTATTTTTATTCAAAAACTATTACAACAGTTAGTTTACTGCTAATTAGTTTAAGTGGTTTTGCACAAATAAAAAATTCGCCCGACAGTTTTTTTCTTTCATCGAAAAAGAAATGGATAAAAACGCTGATACAAAGCATATCGGTAAATACCCCTCCTCCTGTAGATTCTGTAACTATGGCTCTTAAAAATATTTCTCCATTTATTGTGTACAGAGGGCTTCCTATTAGAAAAGTATTAGTTGAAAAAGTAGACTATGGCCAATCTATTAATGATACCAGTTCTATCAACAAAAATTTCTTTAACGACTTAGCCAAGAAACTGCACAAAAACACCAAAGAAGAAACCATTAGAAATAATTTATTTTTTAAAGAAAAAGAAGCTATACAGCCCTATTTAATTGCCGATAATGAAACTTACTTAAGAACCATCCCTTACTTACAAGATGCCAGAATTACCATACGTGATGTGTACGATGCTTTATCGAATACAGATTCGGCAGATGTAATTGTTTTATACAAAGATGTTTTTCCCATTGGTGGTAATATAGTTTCGGAAGATGGTAAAAACTTATTTGTTGAAACCCAAGACGATAATATGTGGGGACGAGGCGACCGCTTACAAGTTCGTTCATTATTCGATTTGGAAAGATCACCTAAAATGGGCTATGGGGCAGAATACTTAATGAGAAATATTAAAAGCAGTTTTATAGATGGTACTATTGGATATCAAAACTTAAACCCCACATTTAATACCGGCTTAAGAGAAGAAAATACCATTTACAGCAAATTTGAAATGCCATTAGTAAGTCCGCATAGACTATGGACCGGCTCTGCAGAAGCCTCCATCCATTATACCAATAATACCTACTCGAGCGATTCACTATTTAATTCCGATTACAATTATCGATACAATTATTTAGATGGATGGATTGGCTATAATATTTCGGCAAAAGAAAAGTTCAATGAAACTTTTTTTCGAAAGGAAAAAGAATTTTTAGGCATAAGAGTTATAAGAAAAAATTTTATAGAACGCCCATCTAAATTTGCCAATCAATACAATTATATGTATGCCGACCAAACAAGCATTTTAGGTGCTTATACCATATTTAAACAAGAATATTATCATACATCCTACATATATGGTTTTGGTAGAAATGAAGATGTGCCGGAAGGCTATACTTTTTCTCTTATAAGTGGATGGACAGACAAACAAAGTTTGGTACGCCCCTATGCAGGTATAGATATTGAAAAAAATTATTTTAGCACGCAAAAAAATTATTTGAATCTTATTTTAAAAGCCGGTTCCTATTTCTATAAAGGCAATTTTCAGGATATGAGTTTTTTGGCAAGTATTGAATCGTTTACTCGACTGAGAAAATTAGGTAACAGCAATTGGCTTTTACGCCACTTTATCAGTGGAAGTTTTACACAGCAAATTAATAATCACCTTAATCAGCCCTTACTGCTAAACAGTGCTTATGGACTTCAAGATTTTATTAATCAAGATACTACCGGTTCATCAAGAGTAACTATCAATTATCAATCTGTTTTTTACAATACATGGAAATTTTTTGGATTTAATTTTGCACCTTTTAGTTTCGGGAATATGACCTACTTAAAACCAATAGGAAAAAGTTTTTCGAAAGGAAGTATTTATACCGAATTGGGAGCAGGTGTTAGAAGTAGAAATGAAAACTTAATTTTTGGAACTATGGAGCTTAAAATATCGTACTATCCGGTTACTACGCCGGGAATGAGTACTTGGAATATTAGCTTCAACACCAACCTGCAATACAAATATATTAGCCAATTTATAAAACGTCCCGACTTTGTTACAGTAAACTAAATTATGAAAACAGGGATAGAATATTCTTACTACAGTCCATATAAACTTCCACCTTTTTCAAATAATTTATCTACTCGTTTCTCAATAACAGGATCTTTTTCAACCGAAGGAGCATGATGAGGTTTTATTCTCGCATCAATAATTAAAGATCCATTACAACCCCAATGTTTATACGAAACAAACTCATCAATACCATACATATCATGCGAAGGGTTACAACGCGTATAAGTTGCCCATAAATAATTTTTAAAGTTAGAAGATAGAAAATTAGCATCATCACAAATAACAAGCAATGGGCAAGTGGCAAGTTCTAAATGATGGTTGATAAGTTGTTTGTTTAATTCATCCATTTCGATTTTAGCTGTGCTATAAGTAGAGAATTGATATGCTTGCAAAGCAACAACTCCCGGCATTATTAATTGAGGGTTATAAAAATTATTTATTTCTTTTAATATTTGTGGCACTTCGGTACACAATGTTCTTTTTTTGTTTCCATACGCTGCAAATACAACTTTACTACCGCTATTTAATGAGGTACCCGAATAATCTAAGGTATCAATAGTAGTATTGGTATGAAAATGAATATCTCTTCGCCAATCAATTCTTTCTAAAATATGTTGCATAAATTCGGGTACGTTATGTACAGAAAGTGGTTTATCATCTTCAGCAGTAATAAATAAAAATTTAGCCAAACTTAATTGTCCCGTACCCAATATATGATTAGCAATAGTTAACAACTCGGCCGGTTTATTAGTGGGCTGATAAGGAGTATATCTTTCATTGCCTATTGCCAATAAAAGCGGGTGCACTCCTGCAGCATCAACAGCATGAACTTGTTTTACACCCGGAATTTCTGTTTGCAATGCATCACTGGTTAAATCATGTATTAAAGCACCAAAACTGGTATCTTCTTGTGGAGGTCTACCTACAACCGTAAATGGCCATATTGCATTATTTTTTGCATATACTTTGTGCACACGCATTAATGGAAAAGAATGTTGCAAAGAATAATATCCTAAATGATCACCAAAGGGGCCTTCGGGCTTATTTTCATTCGGGTAAATTTCGCCTGTAATTACAAAATCGGCATCGGCACTTATACAATATCCATCTTCATAAAAATACCTAAATCGCCTATTGCCTAAAATGCCTGCAAAAGTTAATTCGCTTACATTTTCGGGCAATGGCATTACAGCACTTAATGTATGTGCCGGAGGGCCTCCTATAAAACAACTTACTTTTAAAGGCAAGTTTTTATTATTTGCTTTTGTTTGATGAATGCCAATTCCACGATGCAATTGATAATGCAATCCAATTTCTTTATTCAATACATAATCGTTTCCATTTAATTGAATTCGATACATTCCTAAATTAGATTGCCCAATACCCGGTTTATCAATGTTTTCGGTGTACACTTGCGGTAAGGTTACAAAAGCACCTCCATCCATTGGCCAATGCTGAATGAGTGGTAAATCTTTTATTTGAATTGGTTGATGCACAATTGATTTATGCATAGCTACTTTTAATGGAAAAGATTGTAAAGCCAACCAACCTGCACGAATATTGGCAATAGGATGTTTAACTATTTCTGTAGGATTATTTTTTAGTTTAATTAGCTGTTGCACCAACTGAAAAGTATCTCTAAAAATAAATTTACTTCTCTCAACCGTTCCAAAAATATTCGATGCTGCTCTGTATTTCGTTCCTTTCACATGCTCAAATAATAAGGCAGGTCCTCCTAACTCATGTACGCGTAAATGAATAGCGGCCATCTCTAAATATGGGTCAACCTCTTCTTTAATTCTTATTAACTGATTAGTTTTCTCTAAATCAAGTAAACAATCTTCCAATGTGCAATAAGCCATAATAGTATTCTAATTAACAACAAAATTGCAACTGATTGTTTGAATAAAAGAAAATATTCTCCCCAATTTTTTTTTACATTCATGCAACCAAAATTGCTATATGAAGAAATACATGCTACTTGTAGTAACTTGTTTTGCTACCCAATTATTTGCACAACAACAAATAAAACTTGAAACTGCTAAATTTAAAACAGGAGATAATGTAGAATGGAAAAATTTGTTGACCGATGATAGCCAATGGGGCTCTATTAAAAGTTCTACAATGTGGGAGTTACAAGGATTTCCCGATTACAATGGTTATGCATGGTATCGATTTCATTTTTTTCTTCCAACTTCATTAAAAGAAAAATCTTTATGGAAAGATTCTTTACGCATTTTCTTAAATAAAATTGATGATAATGATGAAACATATATTAATGGTACTTTAATTGGCAAAACCAATGGCTGGAATAAAGTAAGAGAATACCATGTGGCTACCAACAGTACCTTTTTAAAATGGGATGCCGACAATGTGTTAGCTGTAAGAGTTTTTGATGGTGGCGGTGGTGGCGGTATGTATGGAGGTGTTTCTTTTATTAATATGATGGATATAATTGATGGCATTTCTATGAAACTAAATTTTACTGCCAATAATGGAAATATTGAATTGCACAATGCCTTATCCAAGAAAGTAATGGGCGAATTATATGCATCGGTAATTAACCCCGAAAACAATAAAGTAATTACCAATATTAATAAAGAAATTGGGCTAATTGCAAACGAAAAATTATCTCTCCCAATAATTAACAATATCAATAACAGGTTCATCATTACTGCAACATTTAAAGAACAACAAACCGGAAAAACATTAAACATAAGCGAAACAACTCCCTACATATTAACCCCATTACCCTCTGCCTTTCCTAAAATTAATGGTGCAAAAGTGTTGGGTGTTAGACCCGGTTCTCCAATACTATATAAAATAGCAGCCACCGGAGAAAAACCTTTAGAATATAAAGTAAAAAACCTGCCTAAAGAACTTACACTTGATACCAATAATGGAATTATTACAGGCACTTTGCCAAAAGAAGGTAACTACATTTTACAACTGATTGTAAAAAATAAAAAAGGAACAGCCACTAATAATTTAACCATTAAAGTAGGAAATGTTATAGCCTTAACTCCGCCAATGGGTTGGAATAGTTGGAATTGCTGGGGATTGAGTGTAAGTGCCGAAAAAGTAAAATCAAGTGCACAAGCTTTAATTGATAAAGGATTAATTGATCATGGCTGGACTTTTATGAATATTGATGATGGATGGGAAAAACCACAAAGAGATGCCAATGGCAAAATAATTCCTAACGAAAAATTTCCCGATATGAAAGGCTTAGGAGATTGGCTTCATAGCAAAGGTTTAAAATGGGGTATCTACTCATCTCCTGGTCCTTTAACCTGTGGTGGTTATTTGGGCTCGTATCAACACGAAATAGCCGATGCCAACTCATACGCCAATTGGGGAATTGATTATTTAAAATACGATTGGTGCAGCTACGAATCAATCGCAGGAAAAGATACATCGTTGGCTACTTATCAAAAACCTTACTCTATAATGCAAAATGCTTTAGCTAAACAAAATAGAGATATTATTTTTAGCCTATGCCAATACGGAATGAAAAATGTATGGGAATGGGGAGCATTGGTAAATGGCAATTGTTGGCGAACCACAGGTGACATAGAAGATACCTGGCAAAGCCTTAGCGGCATTGGATTTAGTCAAACCAAACAATATAAGTATGCACAACCCGGAAGATGGAATGACCCCGACATGTTAATTGTTGGAATGGTTGGCTGGGGTGAAAATTTGCATCCAACAAGACTAACCCCCGATGAACAATACACGCACATTAGTTTATGGAGTTTATTATCAGCACCTCTTTTAATTGGCTGTGATATTAGTAAGATGGACGATTTTACTTTAAATCTTTTATCTAACGACGAAGTGATAGCTATTGACCAAGATATATTGGGCAAACAAGCACATCAAGTAATTAAAAATTCAGCTTATCAAATTTGGATGAAAGAATTAGAGGACGGCAATTACGCAATAGGCATATTTAATTTATCAGAAAAATATCAAACCATAACAGTACAATGGAGCGATATGGGCTTAAAAGAACTTACAGCTAAAAAAGTAAGAGATGTATGGCGACAAAAAGATGTAGGAACTTTTAAAAATAACTTTAGCACAAAAGTAGCACCACATGGAGTAACCCTAATAAAAGTATTCGATAAGTAGGTATTGCAAATGTTAAGAATTGTTTTTACCTTGTTCTATTCTTCACCCAAAAAACAACATGTTATGTTCAATCACGTATTATCAAATATTCAATGGCTGCATGTAATTGTAGCTGCAATAGCCTATTTTGCTTTAGGAGCTGTATGGTACAGTCCTGCCTTATTTTCTAAACAATGGGTAAAATTGGTAAACATTGACATTTCAGACCCCAATGCTAAAAAAGGAATGGGATTATTATTTGCCAAAACTTTTATTTTAATAATTATTACATCTGCTGGTCTTGCCATTTTTCAACAAATTTTACCTGCAATAGATGCACTTGGTGGTCTTAAACTTGGTTTATTAATTGGCGTAACTTTAGTGTCAACTTCTATTAGCATCAATTACTTATATACCAAAAAGCCAATAGCTTTATTTCTTATAGATTGCGGTTATCATATACTTGGCATAGCCATAGCAAGCGCCATTATTGCAGGATGGCATTAATTGCTTCACAATAAATTATTCATAAAACTCTGAGCACTACACTCAGGGTTTTTTATTTTTGCAGTATGACAAAACTTAGCGTAAACATTAATAAAATTGCTACCCTTCGCAATGCCAGAGGAGGAAATAACCCCGATGTTATTAAAGCAGCAATAGATACACAAAATTTTGGAGCCGATGGAATAACCGTGCATCCCCGACCAGATGAAAGACATATCAGGTATAATGATGTTAGAAATATAAAGAAAATAATTACTACCGAATTGAATATTGAAGGCAATTGTACCGAACAAAAGTTTATTGATTTGGTATTAGAAACCAAGCCAACCCAGGTAACGTTAGTACCAGATGCGTTAGAACAAATTACCAGTAATCATGGGTGGAATACCATAGAACATAAAGATTATTTAAAAACCATCATTCGCCTATTTCAAGAAGCAGGTATTCGGGTATCTATTTTTGTTGACCCCATTATTGAAATGGTTGAAGCAGCTGCATTAACCGGCACTAACAGAATTGAGTTATATACCGAAAAATATGCTATAATTTACGCACAAGGAAATAAGCAAAAAGCTATTGAACCTTATATTGCTGCCGCTGAAAAAGCAAAAGAATTGGGATTAGGAATAAATGCGGGGCACGACTTAGATTTACAAAATTTACAATATTTTAAACAATATATTCCTTGGGTAGATGAAGTGAGTATTGGGCATGCACTAATTTGCGATGCAATTTATTTAGGATTAGAAAATACAATTCAACTGTATAAAAGGCAATTAATTTAAAAATACCCAATAGATGGTATTGTTTAGCAGCAATAAAATTTTCATTTTCAATTATTAAAAGTAACACATGAAACAGACATCATTA
>JAKAJX010000170.1 GCA_021824855.1 Bacteroidota bacterium
AGCAAAGTAAATGGTCGCCCTATTCATAATAAACCACCTTTATTCGAAAATTTAACTACTTCAACCGAAGTATTGTATACCGGCATTAAAGTAATTGATTTAATTGAGCCCTATGCAAAGGGAGGAAAAATTGGTTTATTTGGTGGTGCAGGTGTAGGTAAAACAGTATTAATTCAGGAACTGATAAATAATATTGCTAAAGGATATGGAGGTTTATCGGTATTTGCAGGGGTAGGCGAAAGAACACGTGAAGGAAATGATTTATTACGTGAAATGATTGAAGCTGGCATCATGAAATATGGAGATGCATTTAAACACAGCATGGAAGAAGGTGGATGGGATTTAAGTAAGGTAGATATGGAAGGATTAAAAGATTCAAAAGCCACTTTTGTATTCGGTCAAATGAATGAACCACCCGGAGCTCGTGCACGTGTGGCTTTAAGCGGATTAACCATTGCCGAATATTTTAGAGATGGAGATGGTCAAGGAAAAGGAAAAGATATTTTATTCTTTGTAGATAATATTTTCCGTTTTACACAAGCAGGTTCCGAAGTATCGGCTTTATTAGGTCGTATGCCATCAGCCGTAGGGTACCAGCCTACATTAGCCACCGAAATGGGTTTAATGCAAGAGCGGATTACTTCTACCAAAAATGGTTCTATTACTTCCGTTCAGGCAGTATATGTTCCGGCAGATGATTTAACCGATCCGGCTCCGGCAACTACTTTTGCACACTTAGATGCTACAACGGTTTTGGATAGAAAAATTGCCGATTTAGGTATTTATCCTGCTGTAAATCCATTGGAATCAACATCAAGAATTTTATCTCCTTCTGTAGTTGGCGAAGCACATTACGAAACAGCCGATAGAGTTAAACTAATTCTTCAACGTTATAAAGAATTGCAAGATATTATTGCCATTCTTGGTATGGATGAATTAAGTGATGAAGATAAAATGACCGTAGCAAGAGCTCGTAAAGTTCAACGTTTCTTATCACAACCTTTTCATGTTGCAGAAGCATTTACAGGATTAAAAGGCGTATTTGTAAGTATTGAAGATACTATCAAAGGATTTAATGCTATTATGGATGGTGAGGTGGATGAATATCCTGAAGCAGCATTTAATTTAGTAGGTACTATTGAAGATGCCATTGAAAAGGGTAAAAAATTATTAGCTCAAGCAAATGGATAGTAATTGCTGATTTAAAGTAGTGAACCTACAACTTGCAGCTTAAATTTCAAATGAAAGAATAATGATTCTTGAAATATTAACTCCGGAAAAAAAATTATTTAGTGGAGAAGTTTATGGAATTCAATTACCCGGTATAACCGGATTATTTGAAATATTAGACAGGCATGCACCATTAGTAAGTGCTTTGGCTAAAGGCAATATGAAAATTTTAAAAACTAAAACTGAATTTGAATATTATACCATTCAAGGTGGTTTTGTAGAAGTATTGCGTAATAAGGCCACAATATTAATTGAAGGAGCTACTCAAGTATAATTTATTTATATTATTGACACGTTATTGAATACTTAACCTCAACTTTGCTTGAGGTTTTTTATTTGCAAAATGCAAAAGAAAATTAAAATATTTTTTTTCATGTAACTTTTGCACCTAAAAGCATTCTATATAGAAGAAAATTGAATTTATATGAAATTTACCTTTAAACCCGGCTGGTTTTTACTAAGTGCAATAACTTTTTTATTGTTGCAAGGATGTACAAAAAATATAACGTCCAGTTATAGTTATCCCGATACCAGAATCTATATTGCTCAAAGAGATTCTACTGTTCAATATAATACGTTTAAGACCTTTAGCGTGTCCGATTCAATTACAATTATAGATAACGGACAAACCTATAAATCATTAACTACAACTGGTCAGGCATTTATAGATGCTATGATTAAATACATGAAACAAAACGGATATACCTTGGTAAGTAATAATGCCAATCCGGATTTGGGCATTAATCTTTCGTACATTAATACTACAAGTAGTTCAATTGTAGATATGTCGAGTTACTTAGATTATTATAGCGGTTATTGGGATCCCAGCTATTGGGGATATGGGGGTTATGGTTATTATTCTCCATCTTATTATGGAACCTATCAAATTAATCAGGCCAGTTTATCAATTAATATTCTTGATTTAAAAGATGCAGTTACCAATGGAAATAGAATAAAAATTATATGGAATGGATTAATTCAAGGAGAAGGAATTGATGATCCTACAACCGCAGATACTCAAATACTTCATTTATTTCAAGCATCCCCTTATTTAAAAGCCAATTAAAGATTTGTATATGAAAAAGTTGTTAAGTTGTATGGTTTTAATTATAGTAATAAGTAATTATGCTAAAGCTCAAACAGGATTATTAAAATTCACTATGGGTTATAATTTGGCATCGCCAATGGGAAATTTTAAAACCAATTATGCAAATGGCATTTCTCCCAGAGGTTTTGAAGGCGATTTAAGTTATGGAATTAATAACCAAATTTCGTTGGGAATAGGTTTTGGGTTTCAAGATTTTTATCAAAAATTTCCTAGAGCAATTTATGGCATTGCTTCTAACGAAAATGTATCGGCCGTTTTAACTAATACTATTCAGGCAGTACCCATTATGGCTAAATTTACCTATACACCGTTACTTGGTAAGCCGGTTACTATTCAACCCTATTTTTCAGCAGGTGCAGGTGTTAGCTTTAATTCGTTTAATCAGTATTTAGGTGAATTTTCTTGGGTTAATAGTTCAACTACCAACCTTGCTTTTAATGCCGATGGTGGTATTTTAATTCCCTTTAAAAAATATAATGTAAGTAGTGCCTTTCAATTAGGAGTTGGGTATCAGTATATTAATTTTAATCAGGCGCTTGCCAATAATTTAAATACAATTAATATTCATGTAGGGTTAATATTGCCCTTGCGGAGTAATTAGAAACAGAAGCAATTAACTTTTTAATCTTTCGGGCACTAAACGTTCTGCAATTTTTTCGGTAATAACTTCGCCACGATTACCACCTTCATGGTATTCGGCATCTTCATTCACATTCCAAATATCGTATAATTGATTG
>JAKAJX010000238.1 GCA_021824855.1 Bacteroidota bacterium
ATGTGGAGCATATAAAACCAAAATAGCCGAAGTATCTCCAGCTTAATAATTTATTCCATCAACAACACCGGTAGGCAATGGTAAGAAAGAGGTAGAAGAAGAAACAAAAAAAGTAGATGTATCGCTGGCTGTTGTTGTTCCGTTATTGGCTTGTACAATAATTGTTTGTGCACCACTACCGGCAATAGTTGCTGTAGCCGAAGCAGTTTGTACATTAGATGCCGTACTAAGCTGTGTTCCATTGAAAAATAAAGCAATGCTTGCATTTTGATTGGTATTGGCTACAATATGCACCGTATCGCCAATACTTTTACTAAGTGGTACTAAAGTAGGCGTGTATAAAGGTTGACGAATAGGCGCATCTAATCTTGCAAAAAAACCACCCGAAGCGTATACCGGAACAAACATATCGGAACCATCTGTATTTGTTTGCTTATTTCCTCCAGAGCCATTTCTAAACAAAATGGCTATTTTATAAATTTTTTCATTGGGATCGGTTACTCCAAAAAAAGTTCTTAACCCACCGGTTATAGTATATTGCCATTTATTATTTCCTAGATAAGTAGTTTGAATTTGAGCATTGGTAGAACCCCAAGTAGAAAAAGAAGGAACATGTTTCCAATCGCCGGAAGAAGTACTTGCCGATGTAATTAATCCAATATGCACATACACATCGGACGAAGGCGAGTAATTGTATAACCCTTTATTTCCGAGGCTTGCATCGCAAGTAATTGTAACAGTAGATGAAGTATCGGTAATAAACAATGGAGACCAGCTTAACAACTGTGCATTACTGTTAACTACAGTAAAACAGAAAAAGAGTATAGCAACAATTTTTTTCATTTTAGCAATTAATTGCAATCGTTTGCAAAACGTGTTAAAAATACACATTAAATGATTGTGCAAATATATGTGTACTTTTTACACAAAAAACTAAATTATTATAAAAAACGTTTGTTTCCATAAAATTACTTTAATTCTTAGTAAAAAAATTCAAAAGAAAGATGTAAACAGCAATCGATTGCAATTATTTCCTTGCTTTTATGGTTTAGGCTGTTGCTTATCTTTAAATACTTAACCTAACTATTGTATGCCTTTTGTTATTACAAAAGCTGAGTACTACTGTATTATACATCGAATAAACTATTTTATCAATGCAAAAACCACAGCTCAGCTTTAGCCAAATTATAAATATGAATGTTGGATTCTTTGGAATTCAATACAGTTTTGGATTGCAACAGAGTGCAGTTAATCCAATTTATGATATGCTTGGTGCATCTCCCGATCAAATTCCCTTACTGAATTTAGCCGGCCCAATGACCGGATTATTAATTCAGCCTATTATAGGTGCATTAAGCGATAAAACATGGATTCCAAAATTTGGTCGCCGTAAGCCTTATTTTTTTTCGGGTGCATTACTTTGCAGTATCGCTTTATTTTTTTATCCATTTAGTAGTTCGCTATGGATGGCAGCAGGATTACTTTGGATTTTAGATGCGGGCAATAATACCGCAATGGAACCTTACCGAGCATTTATTGCCGATAAATTAAATCCATCACAACAACCAACAGGTTTTCAGGCACAAAGTTTTTTTACAGGTTTTGGTCAAACTTTAGCCAACGTATCGCTATTTATTTTTCCTATGTTATTTATTGGTAAAACAGGTAAATTACCTACTTGGGTTTTTGCTTCTTTTTTCTTTGGCTCAATATGTTCTATTGCTTCTATTTGGTGGAGCATGAAAACAACTCCCGAAATACCGCCCACTGAAGAAGAACTACAAAAAATGCGATTAACTCCTTTACATATTTTTTCTCCCTTTAAAGAAATTTTTCATGCTATAAAAGATATGCCAGCTATTATGTGGCAACTATCTTTAGTATACTTATTTCAATGGTATGCTTTATTTTGCTATTGGCAAAACTCATCAAAAAGTATTGCACTAAGTGTATTCAAAACCACTCCCTCTGATAATCCACAACTATACGAAAAAGCAGTAAGCTGGACCGGCTTAGTAAATGGATGGTATAATATTATTACCTTTTTATCTGCATTTATTTTAGTATGGTTTGCTAAAAAATATTCGGCTAAATGGGTACACATTTTTTGTTTATTATTTGCAGGTATTGGCTTTTTATTTTTTCCGCATATTGAAAATAAATATTTACTCTTTGTAGCAATAACCGGTTTTGGAATCGGTTGGGCAAGCATGATGGGCATTCCCTATTTAATGGTGGTAAGCAATATTCCAAAAGAAAGATATGGCGTGTATATGGGCATTATTAATATGATGATTGTTATACCCATGATTTTACAAAATACCACATTCGGTTTTATTTTAAAGCATATACTACACAATAATTCCGGAAAAGCTATTTCGTTTGCAGGCATACTTTTATTAATTGCTGCATCCTTCACTTTATTAATGAAACCATCAACCACAAAATTTGAGGAAATAAGTATACCCAATACCCCGCATTAATGCAATAAAATTTAATAACTATTATTATATACAATGGATACACTAAACAATAATAATACTTCTATCACGCCCTTTACCGGTAAAATACTTTGTGTTGGTGAAGCATTAATAGATATGATTTGTACCGATAAGGGCAGCACACTAACCAATGGAAATAATTTTTTAAAAAAAGCCGGTGGTGCACCTACCAATGTAGCTGCAGCAATTGCTGCATTAGGTGGCAATGCTCAATTAGCAGCTAAAGTGGGCATCGATCCATTTGGTAATCATTTAATAGAAGTAATGCAATCTTTTGGCATACATACACAATGGGTATTACAAGATGAAAAGCATTTTACCACTTTTGCTTTTGTTTCGCTAATGGAAAATGGTGAAAGAGATTTTTATTTTAATCGCGGTGCCGATGGACAACTAACCGAAGCAGATATTGATGCCATTCCTATATCAGAATTTTCAATTATTCACTTTGGATCTGCCACTGCATTTTTACCGGGCACGCTGCAAAAAGCATACTTGCATTTACTACATAAAGCAATTGATGCAAATATTTTTATCAACTTCCATCATAATTATAGACACTTGCTAT
>JAKAJX010000002.1 GCA_021824855.1 Bacteroidota bacterium
CTTAAGAAGTTATATTTTTTTATTATTGAATAACATCTTTTATTGATGGTTTAGAAAATAAATTTTTCTTAGAATAAACAGAATCCATTTGAGAGATAGCACTTAAATAATTTTCGGCTGTTTGGCGTTCGTACGAAATATTATCTCTGTTTTTCTCGTCTAACGAATTGTAATATTTAATTTGTTGTTGCAAATCTTTTTTAATTGAAGCTTCTACTTTAGCAGCTAAAACCGAATCTTCGGCTTTATAACAAGCATCTAAAAACATTAACGAAGTTCTGTTATGCCAGTTGTTTCTGCTGGTCATTCCATAAGGAAAATTTTCTTGCAACATCATATCATCGGCTTTATGTAAAACCTTTTTAGCTTCTTCTTTTCTTCCTTTTGTAGCAAGGTTAGCAGCTAATTGACTGTAAGCATCTCTAATGGTTAATAAATGTCTTCTGTTTTCTTCATCATAATAAACGCCTTTTAAATTGGCATTACCGAATCCGAATTTGTTCATTAAGTTATTGTACATAAAATCAGTATTAATATCATCGCCAATAACCGGCACTAATCTATAACTTAAACCATCTTTACGTAAATATTTATCGAATCCTAAACCTTCTCTTCCACCAAAGCCACCGGTAAAATAAATAGGACGTTGCCATTTAGAAGCGGCAATAATATTTAATACGGCTAAATCATTTTTCATTAAAGTATTGCGTGGAATTTCGAAACGCATATCGCTTACAACACTATCTTTTGCATTTACCGTACCATTACTTAATACTATATTTTTATTAACCGGAACAGAAACTTTTAAAGCAGGGAATGAATTAATAAAATCTCCACCACCTTGATCTACCATTTTATTGGGATCGTCGCTGCCTACATAGTTTTTCATCATATCATACAAATCGTAATATTGGTCTTGTGGTATTTGTTTTGGATCGTATCGAATATAATCTCTCTTTCTTCCTTCAATTTGCTCGGGTCCCCAAATTACATCAATAGCAGCACTTTCATTTACTTTATATCGCAATTGATTAATGTACCAATCAATTCCTAATAAACTATAATTAATTACACGTACATCTTTTCTAATACCTTCTACTTCTTGTGCGTACCAAAGAGGATAGGTATCGTTATCGCCAAAAGAAAATAAAATAGCATTAGGTGCACAACTTTCTAAATAATCTTTAGCAAGGTCTCTCGCTAAAGTTTTTTTACTACGGTCGTGATCATTCCATTCTTGTTGAGCCATAATTGCCGGAACTGCCAACAAAGAAATAGCAGTTGCAATTACACTTGCAGTAATTTTATTAATTTTTTTGGTTAACCAATCGGCAATTTGCATTACGCCTAAACCTATCCAAATAGCAAAAGCATAAAAGCTGCCCACATAAGCATAATCTCGCTCTCTTGGCTGATTACCTGCCTGATTGAGGTATAAAATAATGGCAATTCCTGTCATAAAAAATAGAAGAAAAGTTACCATTGTATCATCGCCACGTTTTTTATAATGATAGAATAAACCAATTAATCCTAAAATAAATGGTAACCCAAATAATGTATTGTGTGCTTTATTATTTTTTAAGCTATCGGGCATTTGATTTTGATTTCCATAAATAAGATTATCAATAAATGAAATTCCGGAAATCCAATTTCCATCTCTTACATTACCATTAAATATTCCTTGTAAATCGTTTTGCTTACCAATAAAATTCCATCCGAAATAGCGGAAATACATCCAATAAAATTGATATCCTACAAAAAATTTAATGTTATCGAGTTGATTGGGTGTTCTATCGTAAGAACCATCTTTCATTTGGTTAATGCCTAAAAACTCTTTATAATATTCTGCATGATATTGATCGTTGCTGGCATCCCAAACTCTGGGTAAAACCATTTTATCTTCCGGAGCATACACATAGTGACCATCTTTTCCAATTTCTATATACTTATCCTTACCTTTTTGATATTTGGTGGCTCCTTGTTTATAATCTAAAGGTTGTGCAGTAAATTTTTGACCATATAATAAAGGAAAATCTCCATACTGATCACGACCTAAATAGCCTACCAAACTCATTGGATTATCTACATTATACATATCTATGGCCGGATCTGCATTACTACGTATCATAGTAGTTAAGTAGGTACTATATCCAATTAATACAAAAGCAAAGCACCATAAACCTAAGCGTAAATAAGGCCATACTTTTTTTTGTGCAAATCGTAATCCTAACCAAATTAATAAAGCCACTAGAATAAAGAAGAAAGTAAATCCGCTAAAGAAAGGTAAGCCGAAATTGTTTACAAAAATTCTATCGAATACGCCAGCAAAGCTAATACTGTACTGTATTACAGCAATTTGCATTACGCCGGTTAATATCATTCCTATAATAAAGAAGATATACATACCGCCATAATATGCTTTCTTTTCTTTGCCTAATCTTTCAATTAAAAATAAAAATCCAACAGCGGCAAGTGTGCCAAAAATCATTAATCCTGCTACTGTGCTATCCATTGCAACACGGTCGGACGCTTCTCCATTTGCCTGAATCAAAGCACCAATAAACGCAAGAGCACCTCCTGCAATAGTTAATTTAATAAACCACGAACGAATTATTTTATAATTAAAATGATCTTTCTTTCTAAAATAATACACCATAACAATAGCCGGAATATTCAGTAAGCATAACAAGTGTACCCCTATAGATAATCCAATTAAAAAGAATATAAATATTAACCATTTATCAGCACCCGGTTCATCGGCTTTATTATCCCATTTTAAAATAGCCCAAAATACAATAGCGCTAAAAAAAGAACTCATAGCATATACTTCTCCCTCAACAGCACTATACCAAAAAGAATCGGTAAATGTGTATGCCAAAGCACCAACCGCACCGGCTCCCATAATGCTAATAGCTTGAGCCATTGTCATCGTATCATTCACTCCCACTTTGGCAATTCTGCGAGCAAAATGGGTAATTGTCCAGAATAAAAATAAAATGGTAAACCCACTGGTTAAAGCACTCATTACATTTACCGCTTTAGCAGCTGTTAAAGGATTATT
>JAKAJX010000019.1 GCA_021824855.1 Bacteroidota bacterium
AGTTATTAGCGATCACTCCAAATCTGCTTTTTATGCTAATGGATTAAATGAAGAAAGAATTATTGCACAGCATGAGGAAATTGCTGGTCTTAATAAAAAATTAAACCCTTTTAAAATTTATAAAAGTATTGAAAGCGATATATTAAATGATGGCAGTTTAGATTATAACAATACTATTTTAAATTCATTTGATATCATCATTGCTTCAATTCATTCCAACTTAAAAATGAGTGAAGATAAAGCGATGATGCGATTATTAAAAGCTATTGAAAATCCTTTCACGTCAATTATTGGACACATGACAGGAAGATTACTATTGAGTAGAAAAGGTTATCCGATTGACCATAAAAAAATAATTGATGCATGCGCCGCCAATGATGTGGCAATTGAATTAAATGCACATCCCAGAAGATTAGATATTGATTGGAGATGGATTGATTATGCCCTTACAAAAAATGTTCTTATATCAATTAATCCGGATGCACATTCCATTGACGGGTTTGATGATTGCCGATTTGGTGTATTAGTTGCACAAAAAGCAGGATTAACCAAAGAAAAAAATTTAAGCAGTTTTTCTATAACAGATTTTGAAAAGTTCATACTGCAACAAAAAACAAAAAGAAAATAATTATTGAACAATAGGCAGTTCTATAAAAAATGTTGTTCCAATATCTTCATTGGCTTCAAACCAAATCGTTCCATTTATTTTCTCTACAATTCCTTTACAAATAGCCAATCCTAAACCTGTGCCAGACGATTTAGTAGTGAAATTAGGAGCAAATATTTTATCTTTTATTTCATAAGGAATACCTTTTCCTTTATCAATAATAGCAATTCTAATTTTATTATTATAATTACTTTGTATGATGTGAATAGTAGCGGGTTCATTTGTAGAAGATGCCTCAATTGCATTTTTAATTAAATTGGTAAAGAGCCTATTTAATTGAGTTTTATCGGCAAGTACATAATAATTACCTTTTTCTTTTTCCCAATTAATATTGGCCTGCAAATCGGTTTTATATAAAATTATTACCGAATTAATTACTTCGGTAATATCAAATTTTTCCAAGGTAGCATTGCCAATATTTGCAAACTGCGAAAAATCTCCTGCTATTTTAGATAATTGATCTATTTGTTCAATTAAAGTTTTTGCTACCTGTTGCGAAAGCTCTTTTACATTGCTCGATCCGCTATTAATTGCTTTTTGCAGATATTGAATACTTAGTTTCATGGGAGTAAGTGGATTTTTAATTTCGTGTGCCACTTGCCTGGCCATTTCACGCCAAGCACCTTGTCGCTCACTTTGTGCCAAAGCTTTTGCACTATTCTCCAATTTCTCTACCATTTTATTATACTCATTTACTAAAATTCCAATTTCATCATTCGAATTCCATTGTATTACTTCATTTACTTTTCCTAAACTAATTTGCTTCATTTTATTACCAATTAATTTAAACGAAGCAGTAATTCTATTAGTAATTAAAAAAGCAATAGCGCCTGCAATTAAAAATATAAACGCATTTAAGTTAATAAGTGTAGCCAAAAAACCTGAAATTTCTTGATTCAATTCGGCCTGAGAATTTAAGTAGGGAATATTTAGATATGCATGAATATCGCCATCGCCATCAACAATAGGAGCATATATACTTAGATAAGAAAGATGACCAATTGTTTCTTCCTGCGAATATCGGGTGGCTTTATTAAAATGCAATGCTTCATACGCAATGGGATCTATTTTATTACTCAATAATTTTTTATTATAAATGTATGGCTGAGTAGATATTCTAAGATTTCCTGCAGCATCAAACAAGTTTAAATCTACATTATGTGTTTCCGAAATATCGGCTACAGCTTTTTGATATTCGTTATCAAATCCAATATCATTTACTGAAACTGTATTTTTATCAATTAACTGTGTTTGCATTTTCAATTCAATTTCCGATGCCATTGTTTGAATGGAACGAGACAATCTTTCTTCATTATTTCTATTAAACCTAACTATAAAAAAACTAATTGTAGCAATTGCAATAATTAAAAACGATAATACACTAATAAAAATAAAAGTGATATGTATTTGTGAACGAATTGAAAAATTGAACAATTTTTTTATAATACTCCATTTGAATTTTGATTGAAAAATAAAGTCGGCTATTCGAATAAAAACTATTACTACCAAAAAAGAACAAAATAAATAGGCAAACAACGAAACAAATGCAAGTACAGTGTTTTCTTTTTTAACAACTAATACTTGCTTACCATTGCCTGAATTATACCACAATTCATCAAATCCATTATTACGTTTTTGAACAAAATTAAAATAGGGAATTTGCTGCGAAAATAATTGCTGAGGAAAATTGTAATCATTAAATCGAATAATTAATTTATTTTTTTTATATACCGCATAAGAATAATTAAGGTTAAGATCAGTTGATAAATCATTCGATTGCTTAAACAATTCGGGATAAATTGCCTCACTAACATACGGCTTAGGTTTCATTACAATAAAAATTGTACCCTTATATGTATTTTCATTGTTTACACTTTTTTCAAAAAGATAAGTTAGTTGCTGATCGGCATTTTCGTAGCTGTATAAATGTTCAATTCCGGTAAATTTTGCTTGAGCAATTATGAGCGTTTTAATTGTTGCATAACGCGTAGAATCATCATTATTTAATGCATGATATAAACTATCATAAGTGTATATTCTTGTATCATACTTATTTAAGTATCCCGAAAAATTAGCCTCAATTAAACTATCTTTTAAAAGCTTTCCTTGTATTGGATTATTAAATCTGCTAAAGTTTTCTTTCAAAAATTTATCTGTAAAATTTGTTGTAGCAATATCTAAAAGACTTTCTCCAGTTGGATCTGTTTGCATGGTAAGATTCTCGGCAATACGCTTACGCTGTGCCAATTCTACAATCTGTGTTTCACTCATTAAAATAGCTGAAACAGAAATAGCAAAAAACATTACCCAAAAAATAAAGAAAGATGATTGAAAAATAGATACCTCTATATCTTTCTTTCGATAATTTAAAATAATGGTGTACACTATTAACCATGCCAAAACAAAAATATTGGATACTGAGGATGAACTAAAAAAATTGAAACTTAAAATGCTTAACCCAATGATTGCAATTATTACTATTTGCTGATATAATCCGATTTTATTTTCATAGATGGTTAGAAATAAGATATGAGATATATTAAAGAAAGATAGCACCAATAAACAAAGAATTACTATACTAATAAAAGTGTAAATATTTAGTCCGGAAAAATTCATTACATCGAAAGATATTTTTGAATCTAACACAAGGCTTCGCATAATTGATGCTATCAAAAATGATACAACCACTAATATGATAAACCTACTATATACTTTGAGCTGATTGAATATGGTTTTTATTTGAGTGCTTGGTTTTACAGCAACAGAATGATATTTATAAAAACTAATCACCCAAAACAATAAAATGCTATTAATTAATAAATCGCCCAGCGAAGGATGTATTGCATTAGAAGCATAAATTCCGGGATCGAATAATGGTAATTGCTTAAAATCGAAAGGAAAAGGAAACCAGAAAATAACTAAACGCAATAATAAAAAAGTAGCTAACAAAAAAGAAAAGCCTTTTAAAAAATTAAATTGAAAAACAATATCTTGAGCAAGTGCTTTAAAGAATACTAAAAGTAAAATAACTGAGAATGATCTGAGTATAATGGTGAACCAATCGTAACCTATGAAACTAATTCCTTCTTTAAATTTTATTTTAAATAATGGCTTCCTAATTTCACCATGATAACTATTATTAAAAGCCGTAGTATCTGTTGTTATTTGATATCTTTTTTCTAATGATGGATAACCTTCAAAATGTGCATTCAGATATTTATTCTCCATAAAATAATCCCATCTTATAGGTATTAATCCTACTACCAAAATATCATATCGCTGAAGATGGATTGACTTTTTAATAAACTCAAAATCGCCATTTTGATAATCGGCAAAATAATTTCCATCTTTCTTTTTTAAATCAGCCTCATCAACGTAATAGTGATTATTATTCCAGAAAGCAAGAATAGGATTGCCCACATCATTAATAGTATAAATAAATAATCCGAAATTTTGCCCAATTAATTGATCTCTTATTGCAGTAGACGAAGAAGTATCTTTAATTGATTCTTTTAACAAAACTGTATCGGCTACAATTTTATCAAACTGTTTTTCTTTTAACGAAAGTTGTTGCTCTAATTGGTTTTGAACTTTTAATGGGGAAGAATTATAACTCCAATAATTAGAAAAGATAAAAGAAATAGTGTACAACCATGCGGCTGTAATAATTAAATACCCATGCGTATAAGCCGATTTTCGAATGAAGTTAATCAATGATTTTGTTTTTTTATTTCATTCCAAATAGCATCCATTTCATTTAAACTCATATCGGTTAATTGTTTCCCTCTATTAGCTGCAATAATTTCCATTTGTTTAAATCTTTCAATAAATTTTTTATTCGTTTTTTCTAAAGCAGCTTCTGCATCAACTTGCAAAAACCGTGCATAATTCATTAAACTAAATAACACATCTCCAAACTCTTCTTCTATTTTAATTTGCGATTGTAATGTAATAGCTTCTTTAAGTTCGGCTATCTCCTCTTCTACTTTTGCCCAAACATTTTCTACAGAATCCCATTCAAAACCTACCTGCTTCACTTTTTCTTGAATTCGTATTGCTTTAACTATTGCCGGCAGCTGCTTTGGAACTCCACTTAAAACACTATTTTTTCCTTCTTGTATTTTTATTTTTTCCCAATTTCGTTTTACATCTTCTTCATCATTAACAACAACATTTCCATAAATATGCGGATGACGAATAATTAATTTTTCAGCAATTCCATTTAACACATCATCTAATGTAAATTTATTTTTCTCGGTACCAATTTTCGAATAAAATAAAATATGCAACATTAAATCACCTAATTCTTCTTTAATAGCTTTCCAATCTTCATCTATAATTGCATCAGCTAATTCATAAGTTTCTTCAATAGTCATAGAACGCAACGAATGAATAGTTTGTTTTTTATCCCAAGGGCATTGCTCTCTTAATTCATCCATAATTTTTACCAACCGAAGAAAGTTGTCGGAAATATCGGGCATAATTATTTTTTTATTACAGAAAGATAAAGTAGTTATTGAAATATATTTAAAAATACATCACACAATCAATGCTACCAGCATTCACACACGTTTTTTTTGAATAATCATACGCATCGAAGTAAATTTGAAAAAAAATGTAATGAAGCGAAAGTTTATTTTAATGTTACTTGTTATATCGAAAATTTCTGCTGCCCAATATTATTATAACGATATTATTGCTAATAAATTAAGTAGTAAACAATTCAAGCTACTTCAAGCAAATAATTTTAGAAAAGTATCTGCTAAAAGTTATGATGGAAATGGAAACAACTCAACAGATTTCTTTTTAGAACAGCTATTCAATAACAACTTTACTCAATCTGTTACAAACTCAAAAATTGTATCGGGCATTAGCTCCACATTGGTTACTAATTTTGAAAACAATCATGTAATTAGCACCAATGAAATAAGTAAAGGAATTGAAAACATTGTTCACTATACCTATAATAACGATAGTACAATTAAGAGTATAATTGCTATATCAAAAGATACAGCTTTAAATATCAGCAGTACAGAAAATCATTTATGGAATTATGCAACAAATGGCAAACCGGTTTCCATGACTTGCATAAAAAACAATTCTGATACTACTACAGTTTTATTGATGATAGATGAAAATGGAAATGTGGCAGAAGAACGGTGGAGTAAAAAAGGTAAAGAAATAGAACATTATTTTTATTATTATAACCAAAAAAATGAATTAACCGATATAGTTCGTTTTAATAACCGTGCTAAAAAACTTTTACCCGATTTTTTATTTGAGTATGATGAGCAAGGAAGAATACAAAAAATGACTCAAGTTCCGGCTGCAAATAGTAATTATTTAGTTTGGACATACCTATATAATGCAAAAGGCTTAAAGCAAACTGAAATTTGCATAAATAGAAAAAAAGAATTAATTGGTAAGATAGAATACAGTTACGAATAAAATAAAAATAGCCGCTCAATTGAGCGGCTATTAATTTGTGTGCCCCAGGCGGGACTTGAACCCGCACGGCCGTTGCTGACCACAGGATTTTAAGTCCTGCGTGTCTACCAATTCCACCACCAGGGCATCAAAGAACTTCATTTTATACTAGCAAAATGAAAAACTTACAGAGCGGAAGACCGGGCTCGAACCGGCCACCCCAACCTTGGCAAGGTTGTGCTCTACCAAATGAGCTACTTCCGCTTATTGTATCAGAACTTTTGGGAGTGCAAATTTAGCCATCAAAAGTTCTTCACAAAATTTTTATTTACTTTTTTTATTTATATTCAGGAGTGTATTTAGTACTTCCTTGTACTTCTACATCTGGTTTACCTTTATAACGTTGTTGATACAACCTATAACACCCACCAAAAACTGAAGCTGCTATAGCAAAAACTGATAAATAGAATATAAACCTTGAAGAGCTTACCCAATTTTTTGTAAAATCTTTATTTTGTTCTTGTTGATGTAACATATTATTCATTGTTATTGCAAAAATAAGGATGTAGAACAAAATATCATTGCTATTTTTTTACAATTTTATTGAAGCTTTTTTTATGCAATATAAAATGCTGCCAAACAATGGTGCCTTTATACACTCCACTTAAGCTTTTCATAGGTTTTCTGTTTACAGTTATATTTTTTCTTTTGGTAAACCACCATACTAATACCGCAGCATGAGCTTTAATAATAGCTTTAAAAAAACTTATATCGCCTGTTAATAATCCCTTCCATGCAGAAATTGCATCGAGAAGAAACCGTACAGGAAGTTTCCATATTTTTTCATACACGGGTAAATTTTTTGAAAGCATAATTAAATTGTTTCTAAAATTTAAAAACACTTTTTTACCCCCTCTAGGTAATGTTCCGGCACCAACATGCAACACAATACTTGCAGGACAAACATAAATTTTATACCCCGCCAATTGCATACGCCAGCATAAATCTATTTCTTCCATGTGTGCAAAAAAGCCGGTATCAAAACCATTCATTTCATTAAAAACATTACTCCGTACAAACATTGCTGCACCTGTTGCCCAAAAAATTTCCTGAATAGTATTGTATTGCTGCTGTTCTGTTTCTAATACATCAAAAACCCTACCTCTCGAAAAGGGGTATCCTAAAATATCAATCCACCCACCACTGGCGCCTGCATATTCAAAATATTGTGGTTGATGATAGGCCAATAATTTAGGCTGGCAAGCAGCAATAGTGGTATCTGATTCCATTAATTCAATAATAGGCTCAATCCAATTAGGCGTTACTTCTACATCGGAATTTAAAAGAATAAAATAATCGGCCGATACGTGTTGTAATGCCCAATTATACCCACCGGCAAAACCATCATTTTGCGTATTTAATAAAACTTCTATTGAAGGAAAATTTTGTTTTACAAATGCTACTGAATCGTCAATTGATGCATTATCTGCAACAATGATTCTTTTGTTATTGTAAGTAGATGCAATAACAGAGGGAAGAAATCTTTCTAAATAATTTCTTCCGTTAAAATTTAAAATAACTATTGCTACAGATGGATGCAACTACTTGTTTATTTGGCTGCGAAAATAGGTTATGCCCGCTAATATCCATCATCAGTATAACCTATCTATTGAATATTTTATGCAATTCTTTACTATTAGAGTAAAAAATATGGTTTTATTTTACGTTGGACATTAAAACCTATTAATTTTTGTATCAACTTTTTTGGGAATAGTGAAATAAAAATAACTGAAAGAGGCAATTTTAAAATTGGTAAAATAACCATGCAGAGAAAGGGTGGTGATAATGGACGTGTTACGGCTAATATGCTACAATTTAAAATTAATCCTGCCGAACTTTTTGAAGATTAAAAAAAGGTTGGATAAATGAGACTATCCAACCTTAGCAAAGGTCTATCTTAAGGCATTACTCTAATTACAACTCCGGAATTTTTTCTTTTAAATTGCATACTGCTCACACTTTGTGGAGCAAATTTTGTTTTTATTGGGTTAGATAAACTAATAGTCCATCTAATATTCTTTTTAATGGTATAGGTTGTCATAACAAATAGTTTAAAAATTAAGTACTGTTGAATGGTTTCTGAGTGTTCTTAATATTCTCTATTCTTTATGTAACCTTATCTTTTCAAATAAAGAAAAGCAGATGGCTGCTACAATTAATCTGGTACAGAGGATAGCGTTTTTCATGGGTATTTTTTTTGTGGTTATTATTTCAATTACCAACGTAAAGGTCTACCGCATGCAACAGATAAAAAATAGTTAGAGCAACAAAGTATATGTAGCCTTTTTACTACATCCCTTCATAAAATAAACCGCAAGTATTAATGATACATTTCTTCTCTTAATTGATGAATTCGTTCATCTTCAATGTACTCATCGAAGCTCATTAGCCTATCTATAATACCTTTAGGCGTTAATTCAATTACCCGATTAGCAACTGTTTGCATAAATGTATGATCATGAGAAGTAAGCAATACAATTCCAGGAAATGTTTGACAACCTTCATTAAAAGATTGTATACTTTCTAAATCTAAGTGATTGGTTGGCTGATCTAATATAATTAAGTTAGGATTTTGCAACATCATTCTACTAATCATGCAACGCACTTTTTCGCCACCGCTTAATACATTTGTCTTCTTCAATATATCATCACCACTAAATAACATTTTACCTAAAAATCCACGTAAAAAAGGTTCATCGGCATCGGTTACATGTGGTGGCACATATTGGCGTAGCCACTCCATTAATGATAACCCTTCACTAAAAAAATCATTATTTTCTAAAGGCAAATAAGCTTTTGTGATAGTAGTTCCCCATTCAAATTTTCCTTTTTCTATTGCAATATTTCCATTAATTATTTCAAAAAAATTGGTAACCGCTAAAGGATCTCTGCTAAAAAATGCAATTTTATCCCCTTTATTAATGCTGAAAGAAACCTTACTGAACAGCAATCTACCATCAATACTTTTACTTAAATTTTCAACATTTAAAATTTGGTTACCTACTTCACGTAAAGGTTGAAAAATAACACCCGGATATTTTCTATTTGAAGGTTCTATTTGTTCAATAGTTAATTTTTCTAACGCTTTTTTTCGAGAAGTAGCTTGTTTTGATTTGGATGCATTAGCCGAAAATCGAGCAATAAAATCTAATAATGCCTGACGCTTCTCTTCTACTTTTTTATTTTTATCGGTAATTTGGCGACTCATCAATTGAGACGATTCGTACCAAAAAGTATAATTACCTGTAAATGTTTTTATTTTAGTACGATCCACATCGGAAACATGGGTACATACAGAATCTAAAAAATGCCTATCGTGGCTTACCACCAATACTATATTTTCATAATCGGCCAAAAAGTTTTCTAACCATCCAATCGTTTCAATATCCAATCCATTGGTTGGCTCATCCAACAATAAAATATCCGGATTACCGAATAAGGCTTGAGCCAATAACACACGCACTTTCATATTGCCGGGAATATCTTGTAATAAGCTTTGATGAAATTGCTCTGTAACACCCAAGCTACTTAATAAACTACCTGCATTACTTTCTGCTTCATATCCGCCCATTTCCCCAAATTCGGCTTCTAAATGTGCTGCTGTCATTCCATCTTCTTCGGTAAAATCTTCTTTTGCATAAATTTTTTCGCGTTCATGCATTACTTCCCACATTTTTTTATGCCCCATTAATACCGTATTTAATACAGTACATGCATCAAACTCAAAATGATTTTGTTTTAAAACTGCCAACCGTTCTCCCGGTGTAATTTCAACAGTTCCTTTATTGGGTTCAATTTCTCCACTTAAAATTTTTAAGAAGGTAGATTTTCCGGCACCATTAGCACCAATAACCCCGTAACAATTTCCTTTCACAAAGTTGATATTCACTTCATCAAATAACACTCGCTTTCCGAATGATAGTGTTATATTCTTGGCACTTAACATATTTAGTTTGTTTTTTACGAAGCCGCAAAAGTAAGGTTTAGAAACGGTTTTACAGCATGATGTTTCTAGTACCTGATTAGAAGTTTAAAGAATGAAGATATATTTCGTAACACAGTTAGTACATTCATTACTTGTATTTTTCCCTCACACAAAAAACATTAAATTGTAAAAAATGAATACAAAAAGCAATAGATGGCAAGGTTAAAAATTTAAACTGTATATTCGCAGCTCATATTCTCTCTCTTAGAAGACTAGATAACTTACTTTCCGTCAAAAGCTCATCAAGTCATAGGTTGTGAGCATATACCAATTTTAGCCCAATTTATTGATACCATTAAGGCTAAATAATTATTTACATTAAACAAATTCAATTTGTCATTTCAATCATTACAAGTTATTGAGCCAATATTAAAAGCTCTTAACACAGAAGGTTATACAACACCTACACCCATACAAACACAAACCATCCCTATTGCCTTACAAGGAAAAGATTTATTAGGTTGTGCCCAAACAGGCACAGGCAAAACTGCCGCATTTGCTATTCCTATTTTGCAAAAATTATACGAACAAAAAAGCAATGAAAATGGATTAAGGAAAATTAAAGCACTAATATTAACTCCTACCAGAGAATTGGCCATACAAATAGATGAAAGTTTTGCAGTATATGGTAAACATACCGGTTTGTCACATGCCGTAATATTAGGTGGTGTTTCTCAATATTCTCAAGTAAATCAACTCAACCGCGGTGTAGATATTTTAATTGCCACACCAGGCAGATTATTAGATTTAATTCAACAGCGTTATATTACCTTACAATATCTGCAATTTTTTGTTTTAGATGAAGCGGATAGAATGTTGGATATGGGTTTTATCAATGACGTAAAAAAAATCATTACCAAATTACCCATCAAAAGGCAAACCTTATTTTTCTCAGCAACAATGCCTGCAGAAATATTGCATCTATCTCAGCATATTTTAAGAGATCCTATTAAAATAGAAGTAACTCCCATATCATCAACAGCCGAAAATATTACTCAAGCTGTTTATTTTGTTGAAAAAGAAGATAAACGTTCTTTACTTATTCATTTATTACAAAATAAAAATATTGGTAACGCTTTAGTATTTACAAGAACCAAACATGGTGCCGATAAAATAGCAAAGGAATTAAATAGAGTGAATGTAAAAACAGATGCTATTCATGGAAATAAATCGCAAAATGCCCGACAAAGAGCGTTAACCAACTTTAAAAATAAAAATATCAGAATATTGGTAGCTACCGATATTGCAGCAAGAGGAATTGACATAGAAAACTTAACGCACGTTATTAATTTCGATTTGCCTAATATTCCGGAAACTTATGTGCACCGAATTGGAAGAACCGGAAGAGCCGGTTCTAACGGTATAGCTTTATCTTTTTGCGATAGAGAAGAAAAAGTTTTTTTACGAGATATTCATCAACTGATAGAACAACCAATTACAGTAATAGATGAACATCCATTTAAAATGATTCAACCAAGCTATGATGAAGCAAAAAGAAATCATAAAAACCCATTAAACGCAAGACCATTTGCTCAAAAAAGATCTATGAATCAACGCAGATGGAGCCAGTAAATTTTATATACAAAGCATAGAAAAACGGTAAGCAGCTTGATTGTTTACCGTTTTTTATATACAACTACTGCATGATTAGCTGTAATAAAAAATGATATTTTAGATTTTCAATCCCATCTGTTATTTATCTTCGCCACCATGAACAAGGAAGTAGTTTTAAGTGGTATTCGCCCAACAGGTTTTTTACATTTAGGAAATTATTTTGGTGCCATGCGTAATTATGTGCGTATGCAAGACAATTTTAATTGCTATTTTTTTGTAGCTAATTGGCACTCATTAACCACACATCCGGATACGAAAGAATTGCAAAACAGCGTTCACCGAGTAATTGCTGAAAATATTGCTTGCGGATTAAATCCGGATAAAGTGGCACTTTATGTGCAAAGCGATGTTCCCGAAATTGCAGAACTGTACCTGTATTTAAGCATGTTAGCCTATAAAGGCGAGTTAGAAAAAACTACTACTTTTAAAGATAAAGCTCGTTTACAACCCGATAATATTAATGCAGGTTTATTAACCTATCCGGTATTAATGGCATCAGATATTTTAGTTCATCGTGCGGTAAAAGTTCCTGTAGGAAAAGATCAGGAACAACACTTAGAAATGGCCAGAAATTTTGCCGAACGTTTTAATTATAGATATGGACCCGTATTTCCAACACCTCAGGCTTTTAATTTTGGCAACGAGTTAATAAAAATTATGAGTTTAGACGGAAATGGAAAGATGAGTAAAAGTGAAAACCAAATGGCTACGCTCTATTTGGCAGATGACAATGATATTATTCGTAAAAAAATAATGAAAGCCAAAACAGATAGTGGGCCAACCACATCTAATTCCATAAAGCCCGATTATATTGAGAACCTATTTACGCTAATGAAGTTGGTAAGTAATGAAGATGTTTATACAAAATTTAATGAAGATTTTAATAATTGCATCATTCGTTATGGCGATATGAAAAAACAATTAGCCGAAGATATGGTTGCCTTCATTAGTCCCATTCGAGAAAAAGCTGCAGATATTCAATCAAACAAAGAATTATTAACTACAATAATTCATCAAGGAAAAGAAAAAGCAAGATACAGTGCATCTGCTACACTTACCGAAGTAAGAAAATCTATAGGAATGAATTATTAAACTATAGAATAAATAGAAAATTGTTCTACCGGCTAATTATTGCATTTTACTTTTTTGATTAGTTGACAGATAAATATTACATTCACAAAATCAAGAGTTAATACCTCTTATTTGCATAAATATTACGTATAAAATGGCAAAGCCAAAAAAACCAAAACACGTTGCAGTAGCCGGAAATATTGGAGCCGGTAAAACTACATTAACCGAAATGCTGAGTAAACATTATAAATGGATTCCTCAGTTTGAAGATGTTGATCACAATCCTTATTTAATGGATTTTTATGAAGATATGCCTCGATGGAGTTTTAATCTGCAAATTTATTTCTTAAATAGCCGATTAAATCAATTATTAGAAATTCAACGTGGCACCGAAACAGTTATTCAAGATAGAACAATTTATGAAGATGCCCACATTTTTGCTCCTAACCTCCACGATATGGGCTTAATGAGTAAAAGAGATTTTAGTAACTATTTTCATTTCTTCGAAACATTAAAAACAATGGTTCAACCACCAGATCTATTAATTTATTTAAAAGCATCTGTTCCAACTTTAGTTGCTCAAATTCAAAAAAGAGGTAGAGAATATGAAGAAAATATTCGCTTGGATTATTTAAAAAAATTAAACGAATATTATAACAAATGGATTGAAAGTTATAAAGAAGGACAATTATTAATTATTGACTGCGATAAAAATAAATTTGCAGAAAATGATGAACATTTTGGCGACATTATTAATAAAGTTGATGGAATGTTATTTGGTTTATTTTAATGCCTCATAAATAAAGCAGAACGAATCTGAATTTTTGTTGATGCGGTATTTGAAATTATAAAGTTGAATTAATTGTTTCGTTAATTAAAGATAAAAAGTTCATCGCTTGACTTGTCGTCCAACCCCATTAACGCAAATGCTCGTGTTGCCTGTAGCTGTTTTTAATTAATCAACTTTATTAGTCCAATTTTCGAACTGTCATTAATTGCAATTTGAGGGAATAAATCGTCTTTTGTATTTGGTATTCCATCCTGTCCAGATGAAAATAAAAAATACTTGTCTCCCATTTTTTTATAATTATAGTAAGAATTCTGTCTCTGTTGATTTAATTGAATAGCGTCATTTATTGGAGCTAATCTGTCATCATTTAAAAGTTGCTTTAAACTGTCAGGATATTGTCCATGTTGAATTTTATAGAACTCAATATTTTTTAGTAGACTGTTTAATTGATTTTGCGAAATGTCTGTAAAACCTTTTTTGAAAATCGCCAAATGCTTGCTGCTGTATATAAGTGTTGAATAAATTACAATCGTCCATACTATTCCGAAAGTGCCAATTATTGAAAGCCATTTGTCTTTATATTTTATTATTCCATATAACAAAAGTCCAATACCAACAAAAGCTCCAACTAAAGGAATTAAACAAATAAGTCCTAACAAATAAGGAAGTTTTGGCTTTGCCGAGTTTGTTGATGTTTCCATTCCTATTTTGTTATTGCCTTCCAATTACAGGCAACAATCACTTTTATTTAATTACCTGAAATTTACCAGACTCAATAATATTTCCAAACTTATCATGTATTTGAAAAACATATAAGCCTCTGTAATATCCATCTAAATTGAGTGTAATTTTATTATTGGTAATAGCTACATCATTCATCTTTTTTCCCAAAAAACTAAAAATACTAAGTGTAGGTGTTGATGATTTATTGAACTCGGAAGTAAACTCGAAATTAATAACTGAAGTAGCCGGATTGGGATATACTTGCACAGTTCTTGTTTGATCGTCTATCGCATTGTACGCATTTCTATTGGTAAAATTTACCAACAAAAAAGATAAACTAATAAAAAAGGCTAAGTAAAATTGCTTCATGCGCTCTTTTAAATTGGTAATAAAATTATAAAAAAATTATCATTTATTACATAAGAGTCTTAAATAATCAATCCCGCTGTCTCGCAGGATTGATTATTTGTTTATTACAGAGATTGTAATACTGCTTGTATTGCTGCAAAATTGGGTAAATCGCCGGCACTTTCTAATACCTCGGCATATTTTATTAATCCATCTTTTCCTACAATAAATGCCGAGCGTTTAGATACTCCTTTCATTTCTAATACAAAGGTTTCGTATAATGTACCATAAGCGGCTGCAACTTCCTTATTAAAATCGCTTAACAACGGAAAGTTTAAATGCTGTTCTTCTTTAAATTTTCCTAGGGTAAATACTGTATCTACAGATATTCCAAAAACTTTTGCATTTACATTATTATATACAGCAATATTATCTCTAATACTACACAATTCTTTGGTACAAACACTTGTAAATGCTAAGGGAAAAAATAACAATAAAACATTATTATCTTTCTGTTCAGATAAGGTTACTTTATTTTTTTCTGTATCAAACAAAGTAAAATTGGGGGCTTTTTGTCCTACTTCAATTGGCATAAAATTATATTTATAGATACACAATAACAACAGAAATTTGAAAAAGTTTGCAAGTTAACCGTTTGATTGTAGTTTATCCAAACAAACTCTTAAACTATCCTTCCAATCAGTTAACTCCACTCCAAAATCTTCTGCAATATGATGGGTATCCATTAAAGAATATGCCGGACGTTTTGCAGCAGTAGGATAAGCTGTAGAGGGAACAGGAAGAACAACGCATGCCGATCCGGATAAGGATTTTATTTCATTGGCAAAATCAAACCAAGAAATGTGTGCATTGTTGGTGAAGTGGTAAATACCAAAATTTTTATTTCCCTTTTGCCATTCACCAATAATTGTAATAATTGCTTTTGCTAAATCGGCGGCATAGGTTGGTGCTCCAATTTGATCGTTCACTACTTTAATTTCGGTTTTTTCTTTCAGTAACCGCAATATAGTTTTTACAAAATTGTGTCCATGCTCGCTATATACCCATGCAGTTCTAATTACAAGCGTTTTAGTCCAATTTTCTATGGCTAATTTTTCGCCAATCCATTTTGTATAGCCATAATAGTTGATGGGCTCGGCTTTATGATTAGGTAAATACGGACTTACATTTATTT
>JAKAJX010000175.1 GCA_021824855.1 Bacteroidota bacterium
AAGCAATGGTTGTACTATCTAAATAAGTATTGGGTTCCCATAAAAAACTCACAGGACTATTTGCATAAAATACAGGTTTTAAAACAATGCTCGAACCTTGCAATACAAGCTCTTTATGCTGCAATGTTACGTGTGGCAGCGGATTAACTACCACATTTTTACTGGCAACATTGCTAATACAACCTTTTGCATCAAAAATATATAAGCTAATAGGAAAAGTTCCTGAATCGGCAAATATTCTGTACGGATTTGCAGATGTTGCAGTATATCCTTCGGCCAAATCCCAATGCCATGCAATTACCGAATCTGTAAACCCTGTTGTAGCATCGGCAAACTGAATGGCAGAATTAATACAAACCGCTGTATTGCTTGTTGTAAAATTAGCTTTTGGTTGAGGATAAATTTTTGAAAATAGTTGAAGCAACGAATCGGTGCAACCATCCTTACTGGTAACTTTTAAAACAATTGAATAGTTGCCCAAAGCTGTATATTGATGAACCGGATTTTTTAATACTGAATTTGATAGATTACTAGTATCGCCAAAACTCCATTGATATGTAAATAAAGAAGATGAGCTATCGGCAATGGTGGTTGAATCGGTAAATTGTGCTCTTCCGTCCGGCAAACAAACAATTGCAGGCATTGCAAAATTTACTTTTGGTAAAGGATGAATATTTACCATAACAGAATCGGGTTTACTAACGCAACCACTATCGGTTGATACCACTAAAACAGCAACATAATTGCCCCAAGTATGGTATATTTTATTAAAAGCAGTTGCCGAATTTTTAACTGAAAAACTACTATCGCCAAAATTCCAATTCCATGTATTAATATTACTAAAATTAGCCGTAGAACTATCTGTAAAAATGATAGCTCTTTTCTCGCAGGAAGGATAACTATAACCCCATTTAGCTGTTGGTAATGGCCAAACTGTTATGGTATTATAGGCCGAATCTCTACAACCTACATTTGAAACAAATAACGACTTAATTGTATCGGTTCCAACACCTGCTATTGCCGGTGTAAATAAACCGCCCATACTTGTTGCATTACCATAATAACTAAAACTTCCAGAAATATTATTTGTTTCTGTTGCTTCGGTAATTTGCCGTGCTTGAGCATTTAAGCATATCCCGGGTATAGTTGAAAACGCAACTACCGGACTTGCGACCAATGTAATAATTGTATCTTTTGAATTAAAACAGGTTGTTCCCGAGTAAGCAACAAAATGAATGGTAAAATTTTTTGTTTGAGTAACAGTTCGAAAGTTGGGATATAAATGTGCATATACATCTCCTCCGGTTGAAGAAGGAAAAGGAATAGAATCGAATTGATTAGGGTTATTCAAATAATCCCAATAAATTTTTATCCAAGTAACCGATCCAAAATCCACAGTAGATAAATTAGTTATTTTAACCGAATCGTTTGCACATTTTGTTGCCAAGTTATTGAGCGAAAAATTAGCTTTCGGATTATCTCCATTTACCGTAAAAACTTGGGTTATACTATCTACACATAAATTGCCCGATTGCACTATGAGTTGAACATTATATTTTCCTATTGCCGAATATTTATGCTTTGGATTGGGTATTGTTGAAGTATTAGGATTAGAACCAGAAGCATTCCCATCGCCAAAATTCCATTGATAGCTTAACCCATTATAATTGCTATCGGCCATTTTAGTAGCATCGCTAAATTGAGCAAATGCATCATTTAAACAAACTTCGGGCAAAAGAAATGCTAATTGCGGTAATGGATGTACGATAATATTTTTGGTAGTAGTATCACTTTTACAACCCATAGCAGATTGAACCGCTAGCTTAACAGAATAATTTCCCCAGGAAGTAAATTTTTCGGTAAAAGCAGTTTTATTGATTTGTTGTATGGTATCCTTATTGCCTATTATCCAATACCAATGTGTAAGTGTATCTAAATAGGTAATAGAACTATCCAAAAAATTAATTTGTTTTCCTACACAATTGGGTAATGAATACTTAAAATTTGCTACAGGCAATGGGTTTACTAAAAGCGTATCGAAATTGGTTGCAGTAGGTATATTATTCATTGCACAACTATTCGAATCTATAATATTTAAAACACTATACACCGTTTTTGCCGTAGGTTTTGCTGTAAAATAAGATGACGCCGAAGTAATCTTTTTTAAGGTATCTGTTAATTGTCCATCACTATACATGAATTTCCATGGAGACGTTCCCGTAAGTGTAAATTGTACGTTTTTAGAACTGCCCAAACAAACTGTATCTAACGACTTGCTAAATACAATAGTTGGCAAAGGATGAACTGCCAACCAAACGCTATCAAAAGAAACACCACATCCGGCAATATTGGTAGATAAATAATAAGTACCCGTATTAACTAAAGTTGCTTTATTAATAATGGGATTGTAAGCAGAACTTTTAAAATTATTAGGGCCTGTCCATGAATAATTTGCCCCTGAAATAAAATTAGATGTTAACTGAATACTCGATCCAAAACAGGTTGAAGCAGATGCGATAGCAGGATAAGTATGCACTGTTGAATAATTAGAAAAATAACCAAATCTTGAGCCACTTGTTGGTCCGCCATTTAAAAACCCTAAATGAAATAAACCGGTTGTATTAGACACCACCGAAGCTCCTCCGGCAGGAAAATACGTATCAATATTAATTAAATTACTCGTTGTAATTCTTGCAGCATACCAAGCTTTATTAGTGCCCGGAACGGGATCGAACATATTGGCTGTAATAATATTAGCTTGACCATTAAGCAAAAAATTACCAATATCAGCCGCTTTGGATAAAAGGTTCAATTGAAAAATTTCGTTGGTAGATCTTACAAAAGAAACTAATTGAGAGCCTGTGCAATTAATGCTGGGCAAATTGGTAGAAGCCATTTCGCAATTAACGCCTGTTAATTGATATACATACACATTTTTATTGGTAACAATGTAGGATGATTCTTCGGTTAATATTCCTTCGTAAGATTTTCCTTTATTAATAGTTGTTACCAATACACCATCTACCGAAATAGTAGTATTAT
>JAKAJX010000287.1 GCA_021824855.1 Bacteroidota bacterium
CAGTCCGGAAATGCCCGGCATGGATTCGTCTAACAATACCACATCTACCTCATTATCTTTTATAAATTCTATTGCTTCAAAACCATTTGTAAATGTTATTACTTTATATCCTTTATTTTCTAAAAATATTTTTTGCGATTGCAAACTTTCTATTTCATCATCAACCCAAATAATTGTAGCTAAAATCATAATTTGTTTTTTAAACTGTACACAAGTTTTTTAAATTGTTGAAGTGCTGAAATAACTTCATTCAATTTACTTACTTATTAAAAATATTTCATCTCGCTATACAAATTGTATTTTTGCAGGCTGCTTTAACAAAACAGCAACATGTATGAGTAGTAAAAGAAAAATAATTAACGATCCGGTTTATGGTTTTATTACCATTGAACATTCGTTAATATTTAATATTATAGCTCATCCTTATTATCAACGTTTGCGGCGTATTCATCAAATGGCATTGGCATTTTTGGTTTATCCGGGTGCTGTACATACCAGATTACATCATTCTTTAGGCGCTTATCATTTAATGTGCAATGCTCTTAACGAGTTAAAAGCGAAAGGAACTATTATAACACCCGAAGAAGAAGTAGCCACTAAAGCCGCTATTTTATTACACGATATTGGTCATGGCCCATTCTCTCACTCATTAGAACATCAGTTAATTCCTAATATTCACCACGAAACATTAAGCTTGCAAATTATGCAAGCCATGAACGAAGATTTTAATGGTGAATTAGAAACAGCCATTGATATTTTTACTGATAAGTATCCTAAAAAATTTTTACACCAATTAATTAGCGGACAAGTAGATGTGGATAGAATGGATTATTTAACCAGAGATAGTTTTTATACCGGCGTAAGTGAAGGTGTTATTGGTTACGACAGAATTTTAAAAATGCTGATAATACACAACAATCAATTAATGGTTGAAGAAAAAGGTATTTACAGCACTGAAAAATTTTTAGTTGCAAGGCGACAAATGTATTGGCAAGTTTATTTGCATAAAACCGTTTTAGCCGCCGAAAAAATGCTGGTACATATTTTAAAAAGAGTAAAACTATTATACCAACAAAACAATACCGATATACATATAAAAACAGGCGGACTATTAGATTATTTTTTATTTGATTACACCAACGTACTTGATAAAAAAGCCTTAGAACAATTTTGTAAATTAGATGATGCCGATATTACGTTTGCAGTAAAAAAATGGAGCACTCACCCCGATTTTGTTTTAAGCCAATTAAGCACCCGATTATTAAATAGAAATTTATTGAAAATAAAACTACAATCCGAGCCTTTTAATACAAGCCAAATTACAGCAAAAATGGATGAAGCAATTGAAAAATTAGCTATTTCGCCGGAAGAAGCAACTTATTTTGTTTTTACCGGAGAAGCAAAAAATACGCTGTATAAAACAAGCGATGAAAGAATTAACATCCTTTTTAAAGACGGTACTGTAAAGGATATTACCGCAATTGATGCACCATTAATTCATCAAACTATTTCAATGCCTGTTAAAAAATTTTACATTTGTTCATTAACTTAATTATTTCAAATAAAAATATACTCCTGCATACAATAATTTTTAGTTAACCAAAAAAAACAACTCATGCAATTTACTGCCGCACAAATAGCATTAATGGTTAATGGTAAAGTGGAAGGAGATGCTCTTGCAACGGTATCATCATTCGGAAAAATTGAGGAGGCAAATAAAGGGCAACTTTCTTTTTTAGCAAATCCTAAGTACGAAGAATATGTTTATACCACTCAGGCATCTATTGTTATTGTTAATGAAAGTTTCGATCTAAAACAAAAAGTTCAAACTTCTTTAATTCGCGTTCCCGATGCCTACTCTGCTTTTGCAGTTTTACTAACTAAATACCAAGAAATTAAAACACAACAATTAATTGGCGTTCAACAACCCAATTATATTGCATCTTCAGCTACTATTGGTACCAATGTTTTTATAGGTGCTTTTGTATATATTGGAGAGAATACAATAATTGGTAACGATGTAAAACTATTTCCGGGAACTATTATTGGAGATAATGTTACAATAGGAAACCATTCCATTATTCATGCCGGGGTTAAAATTTATTTCGATTGTATAATTGGCAATCATGTAACCATACATGCAGGTACAGTAATTGGCAGCGATGGTTTTGGATTTGCTCCACAACAAGATGGAAGCTTTAAAAAAATTCCGCAAATTGGCAATGTAATTATTGAAGATTCTGTTGAAATAGGAGCCAATACTACCATTGACAGAGCAACCATGGGATCAACCATTATTAAATCGGGGGCTAAATTAGATAACCTTATTCAAATTGCTCATAATGTAGAAGTGGGAAATAATACCGTAATTGCAGCCCAATCGGGTATTAGCGGAAGTACCAAAGTAGGCAATAACGTTATGATGGGCGGACAAGTAGGTACTGCAGGTCATATTTTTATTGCAGATGGCAGTAAAATTAATGGACAAAGTGGTATTACAAAATCTATTAAAAAAAACAATACGGCTGTAAATGGTACTCCTGCTTTTGATTATAGCAGCTCATTAAGAAGCCAAGCTGTTTTTAGAAATTTACCCGAATTAGAAAAAAGAATTCAAGAATTAGAAAAAATTATTCAACAATTAATTGCTGAACGAGTATCTGACATTAACTAAACTATTGTTTAACACAATATGCTTTATTTTTGATAAAATTAGTCAAACAGCTACAGCATTATTTTCAGCCTAAAAAAAATTCGTTAAAATGGATACTACTTTTAATCCCGATTTTCAACATACTTTAAATAGCTCTATCAATATTAATGGCACAGGCTTACATACAGGCATTACAGTTGATATGACTCTTAAACCCGCTAATCCGGGCTTTGGTATTCAATTTCAAAGAATTGACCTTCCTAACCAACCTATCATTAAAGCCGATTGCGATTTGGTTACCGATACCTCCAGAGGTACCACTTTACAAGTTGGCGATGCCAAAGTAAGTACTGTTGAACATATTTTAGCAGCATTGGTAGGCATGGGTGTTGATAATTGTTTAATTGAATTAAATGGCCCCGAAATTCCTATTATCGATGGCAGCTCAGAACCCTTTGTAGAATTAATTGAAAGCATAGGCGTAGTTGAACAGGAAGCCGCAAAACAATGGTATAGTATTGGCGAAAATATTTACCATTACGATGATGTAAAACGTGTTGAAATGGTAGCCCTTCCATCTATCGATTATCAAATTACTACCTTAATAGATTTTAATAGCCCCGTTTTAGGAACACAACATGCCGGATTAAAATCTATTAAAGAATTTAAAACCGAAATTGCACCTTGCAGAACATTTTGCTTTTTACATGAATTGGAAATGCTTTTGGATAATGATTTAATTAAAGGCGGAGACATTAATAATGCTATTGTTGTGGTAGATAAACCCGTTACCGATCTTGAAATGAACCGCTTAGCAAAAGCCTTTAACAGAGAAAAAATTGAAGTAAAGAATGAAGGTTACCTAAATAATCTTGAACTACGTTTTTCGAACGAACCTGCAAGGCATAAATTATTAGATGTTATTGGAGATTTGGCATTAATTGGTTACCCAATAAAAGCCAGAATTATTGCTAACAGGCCCGGGCACAGCACCAATGTAGAGTTTGCTAAAAAAATAAAACAGTACATCAGAAAAAATAAACACATGAAAGGGGTTCCGGTGTATGATGCATCTTTACCACCGGTTTTTACACTCGAAAAAATAGAAAAAACTTTACCCCACCGATTCCCATTTTTATTGGTAGATAAAATTATTGAACTAACCGATAAACATATTATAGGAATTAAAAACGTTACTTTTAACGAATGGTTTTTTCAAGGTCATTTTCCCAATAATCCGGTAATGCCGGGTGTTTTACAAATAGAAGCTTTAGCACAAACCGGAGGACTTTTAGCCATTAATGGCATGCCCGAAGGCAAATACGATACTTATTTTTTAAAAATAGACAATTGTAAATTCAAACAAAAAGTAGTACCCGGAGATACAATGATTTTAAAAATGGAATTAACTGCTCCTATCAGGCGTGGTATCTGCGAAATGAAAGGAACAGTTTATGTTGGCGGCAAATTAGCTACCGAAGCCGATTTGGTAGCACAAGTAATAAAAAGAGGTTAATGGCTTCTTAAAATATTGCTAATACCTTTATTTTTGCAAATTAGCCGGTTTTTCTGGCATCGTTTTTATCGCTGTTAGTGTCTCTACTTTCAAATTATGGAAACACTAATAGCCTCTAAACCCAAAAGCAGGATGACACATCCCTATACGTACATCGATCCTAATGCAAGGTTAGCTCCTAATGTTAAGATTGATCCATTTACGGTAATTCATGGAGACGTTCAAATTGGCGAAGGCACTTGGATTGGCAGTAATGTAACCATTATGGAAGGTACGCGTATTGGTAAAAATTGCAGAATTTTTCCGGGTGCAGTATTAGGCGGTGTTCCGCAAGATTTAAAATTTAATGGCGAAAAAACCACTGTTACCATTGGCGATAATACCACCATTAGAGAATTTGTTACCATTAACCGTGGCACATCGGACAGATGGAAAACAACTGTAGGAAACAATTGCTTAATTATGGCCTACAGCCATATTGCACACGATTGTATTATTGGAAATAATTGCATTATCAGCAATAGCGTTCAAATTGCAGGGCATGTTACCATGGGCGATTGGGCTTGGATTGCAGGCGTTAGTGCCGTACATCAGTTTGTAGAAATTGGTCAACACGCTTATATAGCCGGCGGTAGCTTAGTAAGTAAAGATGTACCACCTTATATTAAAGCTGTTCGCAATCCATTAAGCTATGGCGGTGTAAATAGCATTGGTTTAAAACGCCGTGGATTTGAACTTCAAAAAATTAACCATATTCTCGATATTTATAGAATTATTTTTAATAAAGGAATGAATGTTTCTCAGGCTTTAGAATTTATTGAAGAAGAATTACCCGCCAGCGATGAGAGAGACGAAATTGTTACTTTTATTAGAGAAAGCGGCAGAGGAATTATTAAAAAATATACCAAAGGCGGTAATGAAGAAGAATAGCCGAATTTTTGCCTACAACTTATGATTATCCAACTTACAGATACCGGAAAAAGATTTAATCAAGATTGGATATTTAAACACCTTTCAATACAGTTTACCACACAAAAATCGTATGTAATTACCGGTCCTAATGGCAGCGGAAAAAGTACTTTATTACAATGTATTGCAGGAAGCAGTAACCTTAGCGAAGGAAGCATACAATATTCTATTAACAATAGTTTGGTGAACGATGCTGCTATTCATCAAGAAATTTCTATTGTTGCACCTTATGTAGAATTAATTGAAGAAATGACAGCTAAAGAGTTTCTTCAATTCCATTTTTCGTTTAAACCTTTATTAAAAAATATTTCTGTACAACAAATATTGACAGAAATTAATTTAGAAAAAGCTGCCAACAAACAAATAAGGTATTTTTCTTCCGGAATGAAACAACGCATAAAATTGGCACAAGCTGTTTTTGCCCAAACTGCCATTCTTTTACTGGACGAGCCTTGTACCAACTTAGATACCACAGGCTACCATTTGTATCACCAACTCATTAACAATTATTGCAGAGAAAAAATAGTAATTGTAAGCAGCAACGATGTGAATGAATATGATTTTTGTGAAGAAAAGATATCTATCATGGATTTTAAAAATTAATGAACCCCTACTCTTAACCTATCCGTTTTTAAAATAGCAGTTAGCTCCTTTAATATTTACCATTTAATATCAAAGCGTCCATTAGTAATTAACACTTCTTTATTCCCATTTTGCATTCTCATTTTACCGCTAAAAGTTCCTGAAATTATTTTTTGAGATGTATTAAAATTTGTAAGTATAATACTCCCAGAACCATTGTAAGAGCCATACCAGTGATATACTTTGGAAGAGTCGTCATAAAAACTACCTGTTAAATGGTTATGATACATATAGTAGGGTGAAAATTGGTCGTCAAAAGAAGATTGCTCCCAATTTATTGTTACCCCACTTTGAAGTTTGTTAAATGTACCAAAGTGAAATAAAAGATAATATGGTTCAGGTTCTTTGCTATTTGCATTATAAATTGCAATTTCAAGAATTGCCGAATCCCAAAATACTTTTTCAATACCACCATTTGGATTAGGGTTTGAAAGTGATGGCTTAACATCAGTTGGAAGCATTGCAGTTCCATTCACCAAACATCCAAAAGTATTTGCCCCAGTAGTGGTAGCGGGTGGTAAAAGACTTAATTGATCAACAGGTTGAGTTTTTTTGCAACTTACGGGTAGTATAAAACCTATTATTATAACTAATAGCAAGTAATAGTTGGGTTTCATAATTTTAAGTTTTAAATAAATTAAAACCCTGCAGTATAAAGGTAGCATGAATACATATACAAAAAAAGAGGAATAAACCTCTATTTATTGTAACTATTTTTTCGTATATAGAGTAACAAGCCAATACGGTTACAATAGGTGGGTGTGAATACAAAATATAACCGGTTTTATTCTGCAATGCTCTATTGCGTCTGCATTATCATCGTTCTATAAAATACTTATCTTCTACTCGCAATCAATAAATTTAAATCGGTAAACTTTAAATCGAATTTTTGGCTGATATAAAAATCGGTTAATGCTCCTTTAAATAAATATATTCCTTCTCGCAAATTAAAATTATGCCATACCATTTCTTCCATTCCGCCTTCATCACTTATTTGTAAAATTAATGGCATTAACACATTGCTAATAGCCTGACTTGCAGTTCTTGCAAAACCACTCGGAATATTGGGTACACAATAATGTATAACATCGTGCTTAACAAAAATTGGTTTTTCGTGGGTGGTTAATTCGCTGGTTTCAAAACATCCACCGCGGTCTATTGCTACATCAATAATAATACTTCCTGCACGCATAGCAGCAACCATTTCTTCCGATACAACAATGGGGGCTCTTCCGTATTCATTACTTAAAGCACCAACTGCCACTTCGCATGTTTTTAATTGTTTGGCTAAAATACGTGGCTCCAAAACGCTGGTCCAAACCCTTTGTCCTAAATTATTTTGTAACTGTTTTAACCTGTACACATTATTATCAAACACTTTTACGCTGGCTCCTAAAGCCAATGCATTGCGTGTTGCAAATTCGCCAACAATGCCTGCACCAATAATAACAACTTTTGTAGGCGGTATACCGCTAATGCCTCCCAGCAATACACCTTTGCCTTTATTAAAACTACTTAAGTATTGTCCGGCAATTAGCATTAAAGCACTTCCGGCAATTTCGCTCATACTCCGAACAATGGGATACGTACCGCTATCATCTTTTAAATTTTCGTAACTCAAAGCCGTAATTCTTTTCTCCATCATTTTTTCAATAATATTGGCTTTTAATGCCGAATGATGAATGGGAGAAATAATAGTTTGATTCATTTGCAATAAAGCCAAATCTTCCTCAACAACCGGAGCACTTTTAATTAGCATGGGAGCTTTATATATTTCGGCCTTATTATAAATTATTTTAGCACCTGCTTCGCTATAATCTTTATCGGAATAGTTACTGCCTTCTCCTGCATCGTGCTCAACTATTACATTATGACCATTATTAACCAAAACATTTACCGCATCGGGTATTAATGCTATTCTATTTTCCTGAAATGCAAATTCTTTCGGAATACCTATTTGCAAATTGGCTCCTTGCGGTTTTACATCTAATGTTTCTTCTAAAGTTTCGTAAGTAAATGAAGTAGAAATAATGGGTTTGGTTGAAGACATGTTGCAGACATTTGATATTTCTGATAGATAATTTGGAATTTGAAGTTACTGTTTTTATTGCGGTTTAATCTTCTTCGGATGGTGATGGAATAAAAATTCTTCGAGTTACATCATCTAATACTTCCATAAAAACAGCTACACTTGTTTCGGGTAATAAGTTGGTTGCTTTTTCGGGCCATTCTATAAAACAGATATTTCCGCTCAATAAAATATCTTCTATGCCCGCATTGATGGCTTCCTCTGCATCTTTTAACCTATACCAATCCATGTGATACACAGTACCAACTACCAAACTTTTATACTCATTAACAATAGAAAAAGTTGGACTATTAACTGTTTCATTAATTGCAAGTTCTTTACAAACTGCCTGAATAAAAGTAGTTTTACCTGCACCCATTGGTGCATAAAAAGCCCATATTTTACTTTTTGCTATTTGCTTTACAAATTGTTTTGCAACTAATGGCAGTTGCCCTATTTCAAAAATTGCATCCATTATACAAATATAATCTGTATGCTTTTTATACACTTACTTATTGCGTTTATCAATACAATATTTCTTATATCAGGTTATATTAATTACCAAAAATATGTTTAGCTATTTTTTACAAAAAATCATTCTTTATTATACATTTATTTTGCATATAAGGCAGTATTTTACGGTATTGGAAAATAGTTGAAGAACTGCACAATACATTAGCCTGTTTAATAACTTTGCTTAAATATATTTTTGGCCCCTTTATTATTATTTTATGGAAAAAGTTAATTGGAAAGTTAATGGAATGAGTTGTACCAATTGTGCTTTAACAATTGATAAATACTTAAAAGAAGAAGGTTTACAAAATGTAAAAGTAAATTTTATTGGCGGCGATGTTAGCTTTGAAATAAACTCAGAAATATCGAAAGATACAGTAGAAAAAGGAATTAAAAACCTTGGTTATAAGGTAGTACACAACAATACTACATCATCTGCCACACATGCACATGGATTGAAACGTTTTTGGTTTAGTAATCATTTACAACGTTTTTGGTTTTGCTTTATTTTTACCGCACCGCTAATATTACACATGATTCCGGGTGTTACTATTCATGCATTAATGAATCCTTATCTTCAATTAGCATTAACAATACCGGTTTATATTGTAGGAATGGATTTCTTTGGAAGAAGTGCTTTAAAAAGTTTAACCAAAGGTATTCCTAACATGAATGTTTTAATAACGCTGGGCTCTACCGCTGCATTTGTGTATAGTTTATATGGTTTATTTGCTACCAATACAAAGGAATATTTATTTTTTGAAACGGCTTGTACCACTATAACCTTAGTTTTTTTAGGTAATTGGTTAGAAGATACTTCTGTTGAAAAAACACAAGCGGCAATAAAACAATTAGCATCAACACAAAGGGTAATGGCCAATATGATTGCCTTTGATGAACACCATCATGAACAAATATTTCAAATAGAAAATACTGCCTTACATGTTGGCGATTTGGTGTTAATTAGAACCGGCGAACATGTTCCAATGGATTGCAAAATTTTGTGGGGCGAAGCCAATGTTAGCGAAGCCATAATAACCGGCGAAAGTGTTCCGATTGAAAAGAAGATGAAAGATACTTTAATTGGTGGAAGCATTATAGAAACCGGAACAGTAAAAGCACAAATTACCGCTGTAGGAGAAGATACTGTACTTGCCAATATTTTACGCATGGTAAAAGATGCTCAAACAGAAAAACCACCCATGCAACAAATGGCCGATAAAATTAGTGCCATATTTGTTCCAACGGTGGTTAGCATTGCTTTAATAACTTTAGCCGCAAATTATTTTTTTACACCAATTGGTTTTGGAAATAGTTTATTACGAAGTATTGCCGTATTGGTAATTTCTTGCCCTTGTGCCATGGGATTGGCAACTCCTGCTGCTATTGCCGTAGGATTAGGAAGAGCAGCAAAAAATGGTGTTTTACTTAAAAATGCTAAGAGCTTAGAATCGTTTAAAGATATTAAACAAGTTGTTTTTGATAAAACAGGAACGCTAACTACCGGAGAATTTAAAATTGCTGCTACTAATTTTCATATTCAAGAAGCTGAAGCAAAACGCATTGTTTACTCACTAGAAAAATATGCTACACACCCTATTGCAAAAGCAATTACCAAAGAATGGAAAACAAAAGATGAAATTAAATGGTCTACTGTTACCGAAATAAAAGGTGTAGGTGTTAAAGCAATAGACAAAGAAGGAAATACTTTTTTAGCAGGATCTTATAAAATAGCCGAAGCATTAACCACAGATGCATTGCACAATATATACATTATTAAAAATGATGAATTACTTGGATGGATGGATGTAGCCGATGAAATTAGGCCTGAGGCAAAACAAATAATACACTTATTAAAAACTAAAAAAATTAAAACCATTTTACTTAGTGGAGATAAAAAAGAAACATGCGAAAAAGTTGCACAACAGTTAGGCATTGATGAAGTAATAGCCGAACAAACCCCTCAACAAAAATTAGAAAAAATTTCGGCTTATACACAACAAGCACCTACTGCAATGGTAGGAGATGGCATTAACGATGCACCGGCTTTAGCAAAAGCAACCATTGGTATTTCGTTAAGCGATTCGAGCCATATTGCCATGCAAAGTGCACAGGTTGTTTTAATGAATCATGGATTAAAAAATTTACCCTTATCATTAGGTTTAGGGAAACATACCTACATTACCATTAAAGAAAATTTATTCTGGGCTTTTTCTTATAACATTGTTGCCATACCTGTTGCTGCATTAGGATTTTTAAGTCCAACATTTGGTGCATTGTTCATGGGATTAAGCGATGTGGTTCTGGCATTAAACTCTATCCGCTTGAATTTTAAGAAAGTTGTTTGATGATTTGTATCTTCATCAACTAACCTATGCACTCAGCAAAAGAAGTATTACAACAATTTTGGGGCTATTCTTCATTTCGTGGAGAACAAGCATCTATTATTGAATCTGTAATTAACGGAAAAGATACTTTAGCATTATTACCTACAAGTGGCGGAAAATCTATTTGCTTTCAAGTGCCTGCTTTAATGAAGGAAGGTATTTGTTTGGTTATTTCTCCACTTATTGCTTTAATGAAAGATCAGGTTGAAAATCTTAACAAAAAAAATATTCCTGCACTATACATTAGCAGTGGTATGAGTTTGTATGAAGTACATGAAACTTTTAATAAAGCTACCACAGGTTATTACAAACTTTTATATTTATCGCCCGAACGATTAGAGAGTAATTTATTTAAAGAATATGTACAGCACTTAGCTATTTCATTGATTGCAATTGACGAAGCTCACTGTATTTCGCAATGGGGATACGATTTTCGTCCATCTTATTTAAACATTGCCAATTTACGAAAGCAACTGCCCAATATTCCCATCATTGCATTAACTGCCTCGGCAACACCAATTGTACAAGAAGATATTATTAAGCAATTACATTTCACTAATTATCAAGTTTTTCATCAATCATTCGAAAGAAAAAATTTATCGTATTCTGTTTTTAAAGTGGAAAGTAAAATTAATAAGCTGATTGCTATTTTACAAAGTGTGCCCGGCCCTTCTATTGTATATTGCCGCAGCAGAAAACAATCAAACAATGTTTGTACGCTTTTACAATTACAAAATGTTTCTGCCGATTTTTATCATGCCGGATTACACTATAATGAAAGAAATAAAAAGCAACAAGATTGGATGAATAATACTACCCGTGTAATTGTTTGCACCAATGCTTTTGGAATGGGAATTGACAAGCCGGATGTAAGAACAGTTATTCATTTTGATACTACCGATTGTATAGAAAATTATTATCAAGAAGCAGGAAGAGCCGGGCGTGATGGTAAAAAAGCGTATGCAATTTTATTATACCAAACCGAAGATGAAAAATATTTAAACAATATTGTTGAAGAACGATTTCCGGATATTGCAGACATTCGAAAAACATATCAATCATTAGCCGATTATTTACAAATACCCATTGGCATTGGTGCAGGAAATTATTACGATTTTAATTTGATAGACTTTACTCAAAAGTTTCAAATTTCTATTCAACAAGTTATTGCAGTTTTAAAAGTATTAGAACAAGAAGGCTATATAAGTTTTACAGAAGATATTTTTTTACCATCACAAGTACAATTTACTACTAACAGAATTACTTTAAATGATGTAGAAAAAACGCATCCTGAATTAGATGTTGTTATTAAATGTTTATTGCGAACTTATTCGGGTATTTACGATAACCGTGTTTCTATTAACGAAAAACAAATTGCCAAACTATGCAAATTATCTTACGAAAAAGTTTATTCGAATTTGCAGCAATTAAAATCATTAGGCATTATTGATTATTTACGCCATAAAGAAACTCCGCAAATAAATTTATTAACTAACCGAGCTTCGGCTTCTTCACTTGAAATAAATTACAAGAAATATTTTGAAAGAAAACAACAATACCTGCAAAGGGTAAATGCTATGATTAATTATTTGCAAATTAGCACTTGCCGTAATGAGTTAATAGGAAAATATTTTGGAGAAAATAGTACGTCGGCATGTGGTATTTGCGATTGCTGTTTACAACAAAAAAGTAAACCCACTTCATTGCAAAACTTTACTGAAATTATACAACACATACTGCAATCCATTCCTGCTAATGGAATTAGCGTTCATCAATTAATACAATTGAATCATTCCATCAAAAAAGATATTTTCTGGAAAGCTGTTGAATTTTTAGAAAGTGAAGGAAAAATAGTTCATCGCGAATCTGTTATTATCAAACTATAGTATAAATAGTTACAAGTCTTCTTCTCGCTCTAACATTAAAATGGCACTTTGCGGAACAATATAATATTTCTCAGCTTCATACATTACTTCGGTAGCACCGCTTAATAAAAAAATTGCCAAATCGCCTTCTTTGGCTTGTAGCGGAATATATTTTACTTGCTCTTCTTCTGCTTTCCAAGATTCATTTTCTACAGCCATGGGAATGGCATAACCTGGACCAGTTTTTATAATATATCCCTGTTGTACTTTTTCTTTTTCTTGCACGCCCGGCGGAAGATATAATCCACTTGCGGTTTGATCATTGGGCTTACTTAACCGAATTAGAACACGATCTCCTACTACAATTAATTTTTTAAATTTAATATCGGATGTAAGCCTCATAACAGTATAAAAATTAATTTCACTAATGCAATATATTAACCTTCAGTTTCATCTACTCTTTCATCCACAGCATTAGCAAATAAACGGGCACTTAATTTTTTCAAAGGATTTTTTCTGGCATCGGCATAATCATATTTTCTTCTTATAATATCAATGGCCATAAAAGTTGCAGCTAAAAAAGAAGTATTATCTGCTTTATTTTTTCCTGCAATATCAAAAGCTACACCATGATCGGGACTTGTGCGTATGGCATTTAAACCTGCAGTAAAATTTACACCTTCGCCAATAGATAAAGATTTAAAAGGAATTAAACCTTGATCGTGATACATTGCCAAAATAGCATCAAATTTTTCGTAATGGCCTCTGGCAAAAAATGCATCTGCACTATATGGACCAAAAGCTAATATATTATGTTGCTTAATTTCTTTAATTACCGGACGAATAACCGTTTCTTCTTCAGTGCCAATTAATCCTTCATCGCCGGCATGAGGGTTTAATCCTAATACGGCAATGCGAGGTTTATCAATACCAAAATCTTCTACCAAACTTTTATGCATTAGTTTTAGTTTACTAATAATATTGTCTTTGGTAATATATTGTGCAATTTCATTAATTGCAACATGCTCTGTTAATAAACCTACACGCATATTATCGGCTACTAAAAACATTACCACATCGGGGGCATTAAACTCGGCCATTAAATAAGGTGTATGTCCACTATATTTAAATTTATCTGATTGAATATTTTTTTTATGAATTGGTGCAGTTACTAACGCATGAATATTTTTTTCTTTTAACGCTTTTACGCCTGCTTGTAACGATAAAAAAGCATATTTACCGCCTATTTCATTTAACGTTCCCGGATTAATTTGCACTTCTTCTTCCCAGCAATTAAAAATGTTTATTTGCTTATAGCTTAATTTATTAAACTCTTTGGTACTGTTGTACATAAAGTTAATATCGGGCAAACTCTTTCTATAAAAATTAATACTCTTATTACTGCCAAAAACAACAGGCACACATATATCTAATATACGATGATCGGTTAAAGATTTAATAATCAACTCAATACCAATGCCGTTAATATCTCCACATGTAAAACCAATAACGGGCTTTTGCAATTCACTATTCATTATTAAAAATTTGAATGGTGAAGATAAGAATATTACCCAAGTAGTAAAAGGGTTTTACTTAAATAGTAGACTTAGCTTAAAATAATATTTACACTTACTTTTGCCTCAATGCAATACACACTGAAAAAAAGTTTAGGGCAACATTTTTTAAAAGATGAAAATGTATGTAAAAAAATTGTTGCTGCACTAAAAGAAACTCAGTTCAATAATTTATTGGAAGTAGGTCCGGGAGCCGGAGCACTTACAAAATATTTGTTACAGCTACCCAACATTAATTTTAAAGCGGTAGAATTAGATACTGAAAAAGTTGTTTATCTTAAACAAACCTATCCGACAATTGATGGAAAAATAATTCATCAAAATTTTTTAGAAATTGATGCACCTTATACCGAAGCATTTACTGTAGTTGGCAATTTTCCTTATAACATATCTTCTCAAATTCTATTTAAAATTTTAGAATGGAAAATGCAAGTACCAATAGTAATTGGCATGTTTCAAAAAGAAGTAGCACAGCGTATTGCGGCTAAACCCAATAACAAAACGTATGGCATTTTAAGCATCTTAATACAAGCATTTTATCATGTAGACTATTTATTCGATGTATCGCCCGGCTGCTTTAATCCGCCACCAAAAGTTATGAGCGGTGTAATAAAACTAACCCTACGAGATACATCATTCGAAATGAAAAGCGAAAAAAAATTTTTTATACTTGTAAAAACCGCCTTCAATCAACGCCGAAAAACTTTACGAAATGCAACTCGATCATTATTTGATGAAATAACTTTACAGGATACTATTTTTAATAAACGTGCAGAACAATTAAGCATATTAGATTTTGCTGCTTTAACTTATAAAATGTTATGATGAAGAAAAAAGTAATTATTACCGGAAAAGCACATCCTTACCTATCAGAAACTTTAACATTAAAAGGCTACGAAGTAATTAATGCTACTTCTATTACTTATAACGAATTAATAACTGTAATTAAAGATATTCATGGCTTAATTGCTACTACAAGAATTTTAATTGATAAGCCATTATTAGATGAAGCGAAAGAACTACAATGGATTGGAAGATTGGGCAGCGGAATGGATCAAATTGATGAAGCTTATGCAAATAGTAAAGGAATAAAATGTGTTAATAGCCCGGAAGGAAATCGCAATGCCGTTGCCGAACATACACTTGGTTTACTCCTAAACTTAATGAACCGAATTACTAAAAGTTTTATTGAAGTAAAAGATAAAAAATGGTTGCGAGACGAGAATAAAGGAGATGAATTATATGGAAAAACTGTTGGTATTATTGGGTTTGGCAATACAGGAAGTTCATTTGCTAAATTATTAGCCTCTTTCGAAGTTACTGTTTTGGCTTACGATAAATATAAAAATGGTTTTGCAAACGGCTATATAAGAGAAGCAGAACCAAAACAAATTTTTAAGTATGCCGATGTTATTAGCTTGCACGTTCCATTAACCGACGAAACAACTCACTTAGCAAATGATCATTTTTTTAACGCACTACAACAACAACCGTACTTTTTAAATATGTGCAGAGGGAAAGTTACCGATACCGATGATTTAATAAGGGCTATTAAAAATAAAAAAATAAGCGCTGCCGGAATTGATGTATTAGA
>JAKAJX010000068.1 GCA_021824855.1 Bacteroidota bacterium
CTTGTTAAGAATAACGGCAACAATGCACAATGAATGGCACAGGCTAAAGAAGCAGTTATACCTAAGGCATCCCAGTTTATTTTTAAATGAAACATAATGCAAAAATAATAGTTTGCAACTAAGTTGCAAATAATATAATTAAGCAGATACTTTATCAAAATACTTTTCATGTACTAACTTTGGAATATGCGTATCGGTAAAAAATTTATTGGCTATACTTTATTTTTTATAGCATTAGTACTATTGTTTTGGTACTTTTTATTTAATGGCACAGATATATTAAGCAAAAGCACTCTTGCAAACAGAAGTGTTGTACAAGCTTTTTCGTTTACCAATCAAAATGGCATACCATTTACCAATGCCGATATGAAAGGAAAAGTATGTATAGTAAATTATTTTTTTACTAGTTGTAAAGGCATTTGTCCGCGAATGAACAACAATATGAAAAAGATATATGAGGCATTTAAAGATAATCCCGATGTATTAATTATATCACATTCCTGCGATCCGGAAACCGATTCGGCTCCGCGTTTAAAACATTATTCCGATTCCATGAAAGTAGATACTAGGAAATGGGTTTTCTTAACAGGAAGAAAAGATAGTTTATACAAAATGGCAAGATTAAGTTATGGAATTGATGATCCTAAAAATGCGGTAGTAAATATTAAAGACGATTTTATTCATACCCAATTTTTTGCTTTGGTTGATAAAAATGGAGCGGTTCGAGGAGCTGTATATGATGGATTAAAAGAAGATGAAATCAATCAATTAAAATCCGATATTAAAAGTTTGCTGAAAGAAAAAGCAATGAACGGCAATTTTGCTAATTCAATATTTGGCAATAATCCGTAACGAGTAGTACTATAATGAAAACCGAGATTATTGAAATATTAAAACGCAGTCAATTAAGTGCTACCGAAAGCAGAGCTACTATTCTTGCCTTATTTCAAGATGCCGGTACAGCATTAACACATGCCGATATTGAAAAGAAAACAGGTGCATTATTCGATAGAGTTACTATTTATAGAACATTACAAACTTTTGTAGAAAAAGGAATTATTCATACTATTCCAACAGCCGATAATGCAATTTTATATGCATTGTGTAAAGATAATTGCTCCGAAGGGCATCATCACGATAATCACATTCATTTCATCTGCGATAATTGCAGTACAACCTATTGTTTAGATCATATAAACATTCCAGAAATAAAACTTCCTAAAGGATTTTTTATTAGTGGTACTGATATTTTAGTAAATGGAATTTGTAAAAATTGTAATGATAACTGATAAAAAAATTACTACTTTTCAATAAAATATTTTTATGGTATTAGTAACAGGAGCTACAGGTTTATTAGGCTCGCATTTAGTAAAAGAATTAGCAAAAAATAATATTGCAACTAAAGCTTTATATCGAACTCATATTCCTGCCGGTTTTCCTGATTCTATTGAATGGGTTAAAGGAGATATTTTAGATGTTGTTTCTTTAGAAGAAGCATTTAAAAATGTAACACAGGTATATCATTGTGCAGCAGCAGTATCATTTAACAAAAAGCATAGTAAAGAATTATTTGCCATTAATGTAGATGGTACAGCCAATGTAGTAAATGCTTGTATTCATGCAGGTGTACAAAAATTACTACATGTAAGTTCTGTTGCTGCATTAGGAAGATTACGTGAAAAAGAAATAATAAGTGAAAGAATGAATTGGACAGAAAGTACCAGTAACAGCAATTACGGGAAAAGCAAACACTTAGCTGAAATGGAAGTGTGGCGCGGAATAGGCGAAGGATTGAATGCTGTTATTATTAATCCTTCAATTATCATAGGAGCAGGCGATTGGAATAAAGGTTCTACAGAAATTTTTAAAACAATTTATAATGAATTTCCTTGGTACACCGAAGGCATTAGTGGTTTTGTTGATGTACAAGATGTAGTAAGAGTAATGATGATATTGATGAAAGGTACTCCGGCATCTGAACGATTTATTGTAAGTGCCGAAAACCTTTCTTATAAAGATGTTTTTACTAAAATTGCTGCCGAATTTGGAAAGAAACCACCGTATAAAAAAGTAACACCATTACTTGCTTCAATTATTTGGCGTATTGAAGCTGTTAAAACATTAATAACCAATCAAGAACCTTTTCTTACAAAAGAAATTGCAAAAACAGCATTAGCCAAAGTGAAGTTTGATAATAATAGATTTAAATATTACGCCTTCAATTTCGAATACACGCCAATTAGCGAATCAATTAAAAGAATATGTAGCGAGCTAAAAGAAAAATATAATTTAAATTAATCAATTACATTACTTTCTTCCATAATTCCGGAATACGTTTTATCCAAACAAATTCTCTTCTTTTTTCTCCGGCATCAATAGCAGGCGTACCCATATATACTTTATTGCCTGCAATACTATTGGTAATTCCTGCTTGTCCCATGGCAACAGCACCTGCTCCAATTCTTATTGTTTTATTTACACCCACTTGTCCCCATAACGTAACTCCATCTTCTACAATGGTAGCACCTGCAATTCCCACTTGCGAAGCAATTAAACAATTCTTTCCAATAATAACTTCATGTCCTAACTGAACTAAATTATCAATAATACTTCCTTTTTGAATAATGGTAGAATGAGTAACACCTCTATCAATGGTACAATTAGCACCAATTTCAACATTATCTTCAATAATTACATTGCCGCAGCTTTTCATTTTTTTAAACCAAATTTCTCTATTCTTTTTTCCGTTATAATAAAATGCATCGCTGCCAATTACTGTTCCAGATTGAATTACAACGTTATTGCCAATAACTGTATAATCATGAATGGTAACGTTAGGATGAATAATACAATTGTTACCAATACTTACATGATTGCCAATAAAAACATTAGGCATTACAATTGTTTGTGTACCAATGATAGCCGAATCACTAATCATTTTTTGAGAAGGAATAAATGGTCGAAAATGTTCAACAATTTTTAAATAAGCTTCAAAAGGTTCTGGTGTAACCAATAATGC
>JAKAJX010000140.1 GCA_021824855.1 Bacteroidota bacterium
GAAAAAATTCCCCGTAACCACACTCTTGCGTTCAATTGGTTACGAAACAGATAAAGATATTCTTGAATTATTTGGCATGGCCGATGAGGTAAAAACCGATAAAAAAGAGTTATCTAAATTCATCGGGAAAAAATTAGCAGCCCGTGTATTAAGAACCTGGGTGGAGGACTTTGTGGATGAAGATTCCGGTGAAGTAGTATCCATTGAGCGTAATGAAATTGTAATGGAACGTGATACTATTTTAGATGAAGATGCTATTGATACCATTATTGAATTAGGTGTGAAAAGCGTTTTCATTCAAAAAGAAGATGTTGGCGGTGATTATGCCATCATTTACAATACTTTAAATAAAGATACTTCCAATAGCGAATTAGAAGCCGTTCAGCACATTTATCGCCAATTGCGTGGTGCCGATGCTCCTGATAATGAAACAGCAAGAGGCATTATTGATAAATTATTTTTCTCTGATAAACGTTACGATTTAGGTGAGGTTGGCCGTTACAAAATTAATCGCAAACTAAACCTTGATTTATCCATCGAGAAAAAAGTATTAACCCGGTTAGATATTATTGAAATAATCAAATATTTAGTTCGTTTAACCAACGGCAAGGCTGAAGTAGATGATATTGACCATTTAAGCAATCGTAGGGTTAGAACAGTAGGTGAGCAATTGTATGCCCAATTTGGTGTAGGTTTAGCCCGTATGGCTCGTACCATTCGTGAAAGAATGAACGTACGTGATAATGAAGTATTTACACCGGTTGATTTAATAAATGCACGTACTTTATCTTCTGTTATTAATTCCTTTTTTGGAACATCACAATTATCTCAATTCTTAGACCAAACCAACCCCTTATCAGAAATAACCCACAAACGCAGAATTTCAGCTTTAGGGCCCGGTGGTTTAAGCAGAGAAAGAGCAGGTTTTGAGGTGCGTGACGTACACTACTCACACTACGGTCGTTTATGTACTATTGAAACGCCTGAAGGTCCGAATATTGGATTGATTTCTACCCTTTGTGTTCATGCCACTATTAATGATATGGGCTTTATAGAAACCCCATACCGTAAAGTAGAAAATGGAAAAGTTAATTTGAAAGAGCTAACTTATTTAAGTGCTGAGGAAGAAGATAGTGCTAAAATTGCACAAAGTAATACCCCACTTACACCTAATGGCGAATTTAAGGTAGACCAGGTTATTTCCCGTGAAACCGGCGACTTTCCCATTTTAGATAAAGAAGAAGTAGAATATATGGATGTGGCGCCTAACCAAATTGTAGGATTAAGTGCTTCATTAATTCCTTTCTTAGAACATGATGATGCTAACCGTGCATTGATGGGTTCTAACATGCAACGTCAGGCTGTACCTTTAATTAGATTGGAATCTCCTATTGTAGGTACCGGTTTAGAAGGTAAAGCAGCTCGTGATGCAAGAATTCAAATTCATGCCGAAGGCGATGGTGTAATTGAGTTTGTAGATGCAAATGAAATTCATGTGCGTTACGAAAGAAGTGAAACGGAAAGACTTATTTCTTTCGATAATGATTTGCGTGTGTATAAATTAACCAAATTTATTAAAACCAATCAGGCCACTTCTATTAACCTTCGGCCTGCTGTCAGAAAAGGTCAAATCATTAAAAGAGGTGATTTCTTAACCGAAGGCTATGCCACTCAAAATGGTGAATTGGCTTTAGGAAGAAACCTGCAAGTGGCATTCATGCCATGGAAAGGATATAATTTTGAAGATGCCATCGTAATTAATGAAAAAGTAGTTCGCGAAGATTTATTTACCTCTATACATATTGATGAATATGAATTAGAAGTACGTGATACTAAATTGGGTGAGGAAGAATTAACACCCGATATACCAAATGTATCAGAAGAAGCAACAAAAGATTTGGATGAAAATGGTATTATCAGAATTGGTGCATATATTAAAGAAGGTGATATATTAATTGGAAAAATTACACCTAAAGGTGAATCAGATCCTACACCGGAAGAAAAATTATTAAGAGCTATTTTTGGTGATAAAGCCGGTGATGCAAAAGATGCTTCTTTAAAAGCTCCAAACGGAACCGAAGGCGTTGTAATTGATAAAAAATTATTTCAACGTGCCAAGAAAGATAAAAATAGCAAGCAAAAAGAAAAATCACAATTAGAAAAGGTTGAAAAAATACACCAGCAAAATGTAGAGGTTTTAAAAGAACAATTGCACAGTAAGTTGCAAGTGTTATTAAAAGATAAAACATCCGCAGGTGTTACTAATACTTTTGGTGAGGTTCTAATTGGAAAAGGTGCAAAATTCAATGCCAAAAATATTGCTGCTATCGAGTATCAAAGTGTTAATCCGTTAGGATGGACAGGTGAAGCAGAAACTGATCATTATATTAATACTATGTTGCATAATTATAGTATTAAATATAATGAAGAGACAGGAAGATATAAGAGAGAAAAATTTAATATCTCAATTGGTGATGAATTACCTGCCGGCGTTTTAAAATTAGCAAAAGTATATTTAGCGGTTAAACGTAAACTGAAAGTAGGTGATAAAATGGCCGGACGCCACGGAAATAAAGGTATTGTAGCAAAAATTGTACGTGCTGAGGATATGCCATTTATGGAAGATGGTACACCGGTTGATATTGTTCTAAACCCATTAGGGGTACCTTCACGTATGAATCTGGGGCAGATTTATGAAACCATTTTAGGCTGGGCTGGTAAAAAATTAGGAGTTAAGTTTGCTACTCCAATTTTTGATGGCGCCAGTACAACAGAAATTGAAAAATACTGTGAAGAAGCCAACATCCCATTAAACGGTCACACTTATTTATATGATGGTGAAACCGGTGAGCGTTTTGATCAGAAAGCTACAGTGGGCGTTATTTATATGATTAAACTTCACCACATGGTTGATGATAAAATGCATGCTCGTTCAATTGGGCCATATAGCTTAATTACACAACAGCCATTGGGCGGTAAGGCACAATTCGGTGGTCAGCGTTTTGGTGAAATGGAA
>JAKAJX010000078.1 GCA_021824855.1 Bacteroidota bacterium
GCAGAAGCAGAGAGCGAATATAGGTTGCTCAAACTTTAAAAAAATTGTTTTTTGCTTTTAATTTATTCCACTTTGCATTAACATCTTACTCACTAAAATTTGTTTTTATTAACAATGAATAGGAGGTTATTAAATATTAAGTATAGGCTTTTACACAATTTAAATAAAATTGCACATATTCATTCACATTTTTTGTGAAGAAAGAAAATAAGCTAATTACTTGCTTTAACGATTTTAAATTTGTATTTAAAGAGAGTTCAGATTAATAAAATATTTTCTTTGTTTTCTGTAGGCTTATAGGGGGTTGACTTTTATGGAATTGCTCTATTTATTTTGTAATACGAGTTGATGGTTTTGGTTTTTGTGCAAAATAGTTACATGTATTTTTAATGCCACAATTATTGCATTTAGGATTACGTGCAGTACAAACATATCGGCCATGTAATATTAGCCAATGATGTGCTTTATAAATTAGTTCGGGAGGAAAGTTTTTGGTTAATTGTTTTTCGGCCGATAAGGGTGTTTTGGCATTAGTGGTTAAGCCAATTCGGGCACTTACTCTAAATACATGCGTATCTACCGCCATGTTGGGTTGTTGGTCAATAACACTTGTAATAACATTGGCGGTCTTGCGTCCTACACCGGGTAATTGCATTAAAGTATCAACTGTCATGGGTACTTCTCCCTTAAACTTTTCTAATAGCATGTTTGCCATTCCAATTAAATGTTTGGTTTTATTATTGGGGTAAGAAATGCTTTTGATTAAAGAGAATAATTCATCAAAGTTGGCTTCGGCTAACTTTGATGGAGTGGGAAATTTTTTAAAAAGGATAGGAGTAGTTGCATTCACTCTACTATCGGTGCATTGTGCGGAAAGAATCACTGCAACCAATAATTGAAATGGCGTATCGTACACTAATTCTGTTTCGGCATTGGGTGCATGTTGGGTAAAATAATCTATGATATTTTGATAGCGTTCTTTCTTAGTCATAAACAAAAGAACAAAACAATTTAATATTGGTGAAAACTATCGCCAATAAATTTCAAAGCATCGGTAATGCCCGTTCTCCAGTAGGTCCAATTATGTGCACCATCTCTTACTCTAAATTCGTGTGGTACTCTTTTTTCGGTTAAGGCAATATGCAATAAACAATTGCCGGCGCTTAAAAAATCGTCATCGCCGCAATCAATCCAGTAGCGTACTTTTTTTAGTTCATCAGTTGTTTTCGATGCAATTATTTTAAGTGGCGAATTGGTATACCATGCAGTTGTTAATCTATCTTTTCCGTTTAAGTTTCTGCCATATAAATTTGCCAAAACATTATTCCAATTGGGTTCGGGCATATTAACAATTGCATCATCATTCCAAACTGCTGCACTAAGTGGAGCAGCGGCAGCAAACAAGTTGGGATATTTTAGTGCATAAATTAAAGTACCATATCCGCCCATAGATAATCCTGCTATGCCTCTATATCTTTTCTCTGCTTTAATGCGATAAGTTTTTTCAATAGAAGGCATAAATTCTTTCACAAAAAAATCTTCATAATTTTCTTTTCCATCATACGCATTGATATAAAAGCTGGAATCGCCATTGGGCATCACAATAATCATTGGCGGAATGGTTCCATCTTCAATGGCTTTATCTGCATAACGGTTAATTTCTCCAAATTGCAGCCAGCCGGTATTATCATCGGTAAAACCATGTAAAAGATATACTACCGGATAAGCTCTTTGAGAAGTTTCGTAATCGGCAGGAAGATAAATGGAGTATCTAACCTCTTTACCTAAAATAGTACTCTTAATTATTTTTGTTTCATATACTTTGCCATGTGTTTGTGCAGTAATATATTGACTTGTTATTATGCACAATGCAATTAAAAATATTTTATGTAGCTTTTTCATACGGTGTTAAATTGTATGAATAAAGGTAGCAGTAAGAAAAATACAATAGTGTAAAAGGAATTGAGATAAATCAAAAAAAATTATTTTGTTTTTTTTGCAGTGCCTTCTTTTGCATATTTTAAAATTGCATCGATAGTTTTTTGAGAAGGAGTTGAGCTTATTTTTTTTAAACCTTCCAGTTGTTTTTTCGACCGTTTAAGCATGGCCATTTCTTTTGAAAGTTCTTTATCTTCTTTCAATGCTTTTTCAATAGCAAGCGATAATATGGGCGATGCTTCATCATACAAATAAAGCATCAGTTGTTCCTGAGTAAATTTTTGCATAAACTAAAATGAAAATTGCAATATTAAATATACTGCTTTCGGAGGGTAGATTGGCTTTGTGTATATCAAAACGGCAGTTAATATTTTTTATTGTAGTGGGGTTACTACTTTTTTGTGTTTGTAGTATTTTCTAGTACATAAATATCTTCGCCCTCTTTTTTCATGAGATATTTTTCTCGGGCAAATTTTTCAATGGCAGCAGAATTGTATTGTAAATCGGTTAAATCTTTTTTAGTTTTTTCAATTTCTTGCTGATAGTATTTCTTTTTTATTTCCAGTTCTTTCAGTTTTTGCTTTTGTTCTAATACATAAAAAATATCGCGTTGATCAAAAAATAACATCCATACTATAAAAAAAATGGTAGTAAGCGAGTATTTATTTAAAATGAATGGAATTATTTTTTTCATATTCCAAAAATAAAGTTCATAGTTAAAGGTTCAAATAATTTATTACCAACACTTGTGAAAACCAATAACTATGAACTTATGTATAAAATAGGGAACTGCTATTTAGTGAACTTTAATTTTTTGCCCAAATAAATACCTGTGCTGCCCAATTCTTCTTCAATTCTTAATAATTGATTGTATTTGGCAATACGATCGGTACGTGAGGCTGAACCGGTTTTAATTTGTCCGCAGTTTAATGCTACGGCTAAATCGGCAATAGTTACATCTTCAGTTTCGCCACTTCTATGGCTCATAATGGTATTGTAACCATTATTTTGGGCAAGGCTAACGGCATTTATTGTTTCGGTAATAGTGCCTATTTGGTTTACTTTA
>JAKAJX010000155.1 GCA_021824855.1 Bacteroidota bacterium
AACTGATAATGCAATAGTAGTTAATGGACATGAAGTGAGAATATATGCACAGCGTAATCCCGCAGAAATTCCCTGGGGGCAACATGGCGTTGATGTGGTTATTGAATCAACCGGATTCTTTACCGATAAAGAAAAAGCAGAATTGCATATTAAAGCCGGTGCCAAAAGAGTAGTAATATCTGCTCCGGCAACAGGCGAAATGAAAACAGTGGTATATAATGTAAATCATAATATTTTAGATGGAAGCGAAACTGTAATTAGTGGTGCTTCTTGTACTACCAACTGTTTAGCACCAATGGCTAAAGCTTTAAATGATGCATTTGCCATTCAAATTGGTAGTATGACCACCATTCATGCTTACACCAACGATCAAAATACTTTAGATGCACCTCATGCTAAAGGCGATTTAAGAAGAGCCAGAGCCGCAGCAGCTAATATTGTTCCTAACTCTACCGGTGCCGCAAAAGCTATAGGTTTAGTATTGCCCGAATTAAAAGGTAAATTAGATGGTGGTGCACAACGTGTTCCTACTATTACCGGTTCTATAACAGAATTAACAGCAATAGTAGCAAAAACAACAACCGTTGCCGAAATTAATGCTGCAATGAAAGCTGCCAGCAACGAAAGTTTTGGATATACAGAAGATGAAATAGTAAGTACCGATATTATTGGAATGAGTTTTGGTTCTTTGTTCGATGCTACTCAAACTAAAGTAATTTCTGTTGGGGATAAACAATTAGTAAAAGTTGTAAGTTGGTACGATAATGAAATGAGTTATGTATCTCAACTCGTTCGTACTGTTAAATACTTTGCTGGTTTAATAAATAAATAAGCATTTTCTATAAAAGGAAAATGAATTTATGCAGCAAACTGCAAATTTATAATTCAACTTAGGTTGTGTTACTCAATTCAACGTTCAGAATAATGATGCACATTTTTAAATAGAAATAAAGTCCTGGTATAATTATACCAGGACTTTATATTTTCATAACTGATTTCAAATCAGAAATTATCCATCTCAAATAAAACTCTATGAGCAAGTTCTCCGATTATAATTTCGCTAATCAAAAAGCACTAATTCGTGTTGATTTTAATGTACCTCTCGATAAACAAACTTTTGCTATTGGCGATGATAACAGAATGAAAGCTACACTTCCTACTATTCAAAAAATACTTCATGACGGAGGCAGTGTTGTTTTAATGAGCCATTTAGGTAGACCAAAAGATGGCCCCGAAGAAAGATATTCACTAAAGCATTTAGTTAACCATCTTAGCGAATTATTAGGCGGTATTACCGTAAAATTTGCTAACGATTGTATTGGTGCTGCCGCTTATAAACTTTCTGCTTCTTTGCAGCCCGGCGAAGTTTTATTATTAGAAAATCTTCGCTTTTATAAAGAAGAAGAAAAAGGCGATGAAATTTTTGCCAAAAAATTATCAGAGTTAGGCGATGTTTGGGTAAATGATGCATTTGGTACTGCACATAGAGCTCATGCTTCTACAGCAGTAATTGCTAAATTCTTTCCTCCCGAAAAAAGATTTTTTGGTTATGTAATGGAAGGTGAAGTAACTGCCGCAGAGCAAGTATTGCATAAAGCAGAAAAACCATTTGTTGCTATTATTGGTGGTGCTAAAGTTTCTGATAAAATTTTAATTATCGAAAATTTATTAGAACGAGCTACCGATATAATTATTGGAGGAGGGATGGCATATACTTTCTTTAAAGCTCAAGGAGGAGCTATTGGTAAATCGCTTTGCGAAGACGATCGTTTAGAAATTGCTAAAGATTTATTACAAAAAGCTGCTTTAAAAGGAGTAAGTATTCATTTGCCAAGTGATAGTATTATTGCCGATAATTTTTCTGCAGATGCCAACACCTCAACAGCACCTTCAAACAATATTCCTGAAGGCTGGATGGGATTGGATATTGCAGAAAACGCAGTAGAACAATTTACCAATGTTATTAAACAATCGAAAACTATTTTATGGAATGGTCCCATGGGGGTTTTTGAAATGGAAAAATTTCAAACCGGTACAAAAGCAATTGCAACTGCTGTTGCAGAAGCAACTCAAGCTGGTGCATTTAGTTTAGTGGGTGGTGGCGATAGTGTTGCTGCGGTTAATCAGTTTGGTTTTGCCAATAAAGTAAGTTATGTATCTACCGGCGGTGGTGCAATGTTAGAATATTTTGAAGGAAAAGTATTACCCGGTATTGCTGCGGTAAAAGAATAATCAAGCAATACAATAACAATCATATTTAAACCCACTTCAATAAAAAGTGGGTTTTTTATTTCCTGCCATTCCGTCAAATTTATCATTCAGGTATTTGCTTTGCTGTATATTTAACTAACTAAATTTAAAATTATGAGTACAAAAAACATCACACTTATTGTTATTGGTGTATTAATATTGTTCTTGGGTTTTTCAGGTTGTAATGGATATAATGGATTAATTAAACAAGACGAATCGGTAAATAATGCATGGAATAAAGTACAAAGCGATTATCAACGACGTGCAGATTTAATTCCTAATTTGGTGAATACAGTTAAAGGCGAAGCAAATTTCGAGCAAACTACTTTACAAAATGTAATTGCAGCAAGAGCCAGTGCTACACAAATTAAAGTGGATGCTAAAGATTTAACTCCCGAAAAATTACAACAATTTCAGGCAGCGCAAGGGCAACTTTCTCAGGCATTAGGAAGGTTATTAATGGTAAGCGAAAACTATCCTACCCTTCGTGCCAATGATGCTTTTAGAGGATTACAAGCTCAATTAGAAGGAACCGAAAACAGAATTAAAGTTTCTCGAAACGATTTTAATGATGCCGTTCAGAATTATAATGTGAAAGTACGATCATTCCCAATGAATATATTTTCGGGCATGTTTGGATTTAAAGCCAAACAAGGTTTTCAGGCAGAAGCAGGTGCAGAAAAAGCACCCGAAGTAAAATTCTAAATTTAAACTATTTACATGTTT
>JAKAJX010000210.1 GCA_021824855.1 Bacteroidota bacterium
TAAACTTAACACTTAGCATATTACTATGCGGGGCAGCTAAAGTTTGCATTAAGTTTTGAATATAAGTTCGGTATGTAAATCCATCAATTGCAACATCGGGACCAATAGCATTTTTCCATGCAATAATTAATCTACTTCCAAGTTTAAAATCCCAAGTATAAAAAGCATCTACATTAAATGCATTATAATCATTATCATATCCTGTTTGATATGGAAGTTGATGACTAAGAAAATCTCCATCCATCCCTACTTTATAAAAATTTACATAATGAACATTGCTCCAAAAATGTCTTACCCTAACCGATAAATTCATTCTAGCTTTAAAATTATACACCCCATTTACAACAGTCTCCACTCTTTCAGTATGCCTTTTACCAATTACCGGTTCATTAGTTACCGGTTCAAAATATACCCAACCTGTTTCGCCGGGATCGAATTCTTTATGAACACTTAAACTCAGTAAAAATTTATCATTAAATCTATATCGCATATTTCCATCTGCCAAATAAAAAGGCAAGTATTCTGGCCAGCCATAAGAAATAGCGTATCCAACACCTGCTCTAACATACAATTTTTTTCTACTATCCGATCCGCCAAAAATTCCACCAAAACTCCAAGGCCATTTTTGCATCATTCTACCGGGAGTTCTTAATTCAAAATAATCGTATTGCACATTAGGATTACCTACCCAATTAAAGGTAACATCCCAAAAATTTTTAAACACATGCAAAAAATTGAAATTGTATAATAACTCGCGGAAAGCAAAAGGATTATATAAATTACGATAGAGTACATTAAAACTATAGGTTCGTAAATTGAAATATTTATTGGGCTGAAATTGATTATAAGTAAGGTTTACAGAACTAACCACTTCATTGGGATTATGCAAATAGCCTAAATCATTAGGATCGTATCTATCGCTGGTAATGGTATTGGCTAATTCCCATTGCCATATACCGCTAACTTTTCCAAAACTTGCTGTTGTTCTAAAGCCATAATGAGCATCATTGCCACCATCCGATCGAAAACCATTTTGCAAATTAGTGGCACTTACCGTACTAAATCGGCCTTTTAATTGAAGATTATACATATTTTTCTTATCGAATAAACTTATGTCAATTGCAGAAACATTTGCATTTCGTTCGCCCGCTTTTCGTAATACATTAGCATTGGTAAATGTAATACTGCTTCTGTTTTTTAATGCCTGATCTAACACAACAATATTGTAATTAGAGGCCGGCTCTGTTTGTACTTCTCTTCTTTTTCCGAATTTATCAACTATTTCGGCGGTTTCAGCAGCAGTAATAGCATTAAAAATACCAATACCTAAATTATTTTTAGTTCGTCCTGAAAATTTAGTGGCATTATATAATTGGGTTAATGTTGGATTTTTTATAATGGTAAATCCACTATCATTAGCCCAGGCATTAACACTGTCATATAGCCGAGGTGTTCTTCCAACTCGCCTCGAATAAAAAATACCGGCTTTATTAAACAATTCTGTTCCTTCAGTAAAAAATGGCCTATTTTCTGCAAACTGTAATTCATACGGAGATAAATTCAATACTACATTATCGCTTTGAGTTTGACCAAAATCGGGAATCAATGTCATATCCATTGTAAAGCTTTGATTAATTCCATATTTCACATCCATTCCTCCATTATGTAAAACAGAATTAAAGCTTCCGTTATTGGTAGGTGTAGAGCTATAACCGGTGGAGATATAGGGTAAAAAAGATAATCGAAGTGGTGGTAACAAGTTTTTTAATCCTTTTAAAATACCTGACTGGTTCATCAATCCGGATATTTGAGGATTAATAGGATTCCAATAATCTACTTCATTTAATCGCCTAATCAGCCGATAAAAATTAATACCCCAATCTTGCATTTCACTTTTAGAAAATCGCAAACTCATATACGGTATTTTCATTTCAACAATCCATCCATCATTAACAATTTTAACTTCACTATCCCAAACTGCATCCCACGTATTATCAATACCAGAACTGCTTATTTTAGCACCAAAACTATTTGAATTATCAACAGTTTGATTGGAAGATACTTTAGCATCGGTTTGCACATTTGCACTTGTTACAAGAAATAAAAATCCATTTTGTTTATCGTTATAGGTATCGAATACAATTCCAAATAAATCAACATCTTGCCTATCTTCATTATCTCTGGCTGTAAGTTGTTTACGAATTAATAAAGGATTATCGTATAAATGTGCAGCAACATAAATTGCTTCATCATCATATAAAATTTTTACTTCTGTTTTTTGAGAAGCGGTATCGCCAAATTTTGGTTGATTAACAATAAAATTATCTGCGATTGGTGCAGTACGCCAAACTTCTTCATTTAATACACCATCAATTTTGGGAGCATGTGTAATTTTTACTGCTTGCACCATTTTTTGAGCAGTGCCGGTAGCCAATAAGAATACAAGGACTATTAAAATAGAAAATTTTTGCAGCATGATTTGGTTATTACATCGAAAATACAACGAATAGTATTTTCTATAATCTCATTATATATCAAAGGTTAAAAAACTTTATGAAAGCCTTTTGATACAAATTAAAAAGCCCCAATAAAAATTGGGGCCTACTACTTACTAACACATGCAACCTAATTTAATTTCTTTTGTAAATTGGCAACTTGTTCTTGCAGGTTATTTACCATTCCTGCTAAAGAGCCTACATCCCATTGTTGAACTGCATTGGCTTTATGTAAAATATAAATAGCCTTCCATATTTCTAATACATCTTCTTCATTTACAGAATAAGGCTCGTAAATGGGATTATCGCTAACTAATGTAATTTTCTTTTTCAATTTATTATTCTTTAAAATACGCTTATATACTATTCCATCACTTTTAGATAAAACCACATAAGTATTACTATTTTTAACATCCTCTATATCTGCTATTTTTTCGCCAACTATCACACTACCACTTGGTGTAGGCAACATGCTATCGC